>JAEZFY010000008.1 GCA_023417265.1 Actinomycetes bacterium
ATCGTGGCCGCTCCCGCGTCGGCGACGCCACCAGCCCGCTCGCCACCGAGCGGCGCCTCGCCACCGGCAGGCGCACATCGATCGCGCTCGGCCTGGCGGCCGTGCTGATCGCCGGCGCCCTCGGTGCGGCGCTGTTCGTGATCCCCGTCCGCAACTACTTCGACCAGGACACCCGGATCGCCGAGCGGACGAGCCAGCTGGAACGGCTCGAAGCCGTCGTCGCCGACCTCGAAGCCGAAGTCGCCCGGGCGCGCACCGCCGACGGCGTCCGCGAAGCCGCCCGCGAGGAGCTCGGCTACGTGCAGGCCGGCGAACAGCGCACCTCGGTGGTCGACGCCGGGCGTGTGCCGAGCGCGCTCCCCAACGGGTGGCCGTACAGCACCGTCACGCGCATCCACGACCTGCGCCGGACACCCGCCGCGGCAGTGGCGCCAGCCCTCGATCCGGCCGGCACCGCGACCCCGTAACGGCGCGGCCCCGGCCGGGCGCTGGGCGGTGGGCGGGCTCGATACCGGGTGCGTCCGACGAGCGTTCTAAGGTTCGCCGCAGACGTCCACCAACCAGCAACACCATCCGCAACACCAATCAGCAAAGGGTCGATATGGCAGGCAGCGTGCTCGGCGAGAAGGTGCTCCGCAAGGAGGACCCGAAGTTCCTCACCACCGGCGGCGTCTACATGGACGACTTCCAGGACGCCCGCCTCGACGGCGCCGGATGGGTGGTGTTCGCCCGCTCGAGCGCGGCCCACGGCACGATCGCGTCGATCGACACCGACGACGCCAAGGCGTTCCCCGGTGTGATCGGCGTGTACACCGCGGCCGACCTCGAGCTGGCCCCCACGCCGTCGGGCTTCAACCCGGCCGTCGCCCGCACACTCCTCGCCAGCGACAAGGTCCGCTGGGTCGGCGAACCGGTGGTGGCCGTCGTCGCCGAGACGTACGCCCAGGCGCTCGACGCCGCCGAGGCGGTGCTGATCGACATCGACCCGCTCCCGGCGATCGTCACCATCCAGGACGCCCTCACCGAAACCGGCACGCTGATCTACGAGGGCGCCGGCAGCAACGTCGTGTTCGACTCGAACTTCCTCGGCGGCTCCGACAACACCGGCCCCGAATGGTTCGAGGGTTGCGAGGTGGTCGTCTCCGAAACCGTGCACAACCAGCGTGTCGCCCCGTGCCCGCTCGAGCCCCGCGCCGGCGCCGCCGCGTGGGTCCGCGACGGCGACGCCGAGCGACTGCTCGTGTGGGTGTCGAGCCAGCACGTGCAAGGCGTCAAGGACGGCATCGCCCAGGCCTCCGGCCTCGACCCGGCCGCGGTGCGGGTGATGACGCCCGACGTCGGCGGCGGGTTCGGCGCCAAGATCGGCATCTACTCCGAAGAGCTCCTGCTCGGCGTGCTCGCCCGCGCGGCGGGGCGCCCGGTGCGCTACCGGGAAACCCGCAGCGAGTCGATGATGAACCTCGGCCACGGCCGCAGCCAGCTCCAGCAGATCACCGTCGGCGGCACCCGCGACGGCAAGGTCACGCACCTGCGGCTCGAGCTCACCCAGGACGCCGGCGGGTTCTGCGAGATCGGCACGATCCTCGGTGCGCTGTTCACCCGCGGCATGTCGTCGGCCGTCTACGACATCCCCAACATCGAGACGCACTGCTACTCGGTGGCCACCAACACCAACCCGATCGTCGCCTACCGCGGGGCCGGACGGCCCGAGGCCACCGCCGCCGCCGAACGGGCGATGGACCTGTTCGCGCTCGAGCTCGGCCTCGACCCGGTCGACGTGCGCCGCAAGAACCTGATCCCCAAGTTCACCGAACCGCACACCACCGCGGCCGGCCAGACCTACGACGTCGGCGACTACGAGCTGTCGCTCGACACCGCCCTGCAAGCCGCCGACTACACCGCCCTGCGCGCCGAGCAGGCCCGCCGCCGCCAAGCCGGCGACGTCAAGCAGCTCGGCATCGGCGTCAGCGTGTACGTCGAGATCACCGGTGGCGTGCCGCCGATGAACGAGAACGCCAAGATCGTCATCGGCCCCGACGGCAAGGGCACCATCTACACCGGCACGAGCCCGCACGGGCAGGGCCACGACACCGCCTGGTCGTCGATCGCCTCGGCCCAGACCGGCATCTCGATCGAGGACTTCACGCTCGTGTGGGGCGACACCGACCTGACCCCGATCGGGTCCGGCACGATGGGCTCGCGCTCGCTCCAGCAGGGCGGCGTCGCCGTCCACCATGCCGCGGTCGGGTTGGTCGACAAGGCCAAGCAGGTCGCCGCCCGGCTGCTCGAAGCCGACGTCGACGACGTCGTGCTCGACACCGCCAACGGCGCCTTCCACGTCGCCGGCACCCCGGCGGTCGCCAAGACGTGGGCCGACATCGGGGCCGCAGCCGGCGCCGACGAGCTCACCGAAGAGCACCTCTTCCAGGCCGCGATGCCGACGTTCCCGTTCGGGACGCACGTCGCCGTCGTCGAGGTCGACACCGAAACCGGCAAGGTCACCCACGTCCGCCACGTCGCCTGCGACGACGCCGGCACGATCGTCAATCCGATGCTCGTCAACGGCCAGGTGCACGGCGGCATCGCCCAGGGCGCCGCCCAGGCGCTGTGGGAAGAGGTCGCCTACGACGCCGACGGGAACCCGATCACGTCGAACTTCGCCGACTACGGCATCATCACCGCCGACGTGCTGCCCCCGATCGAGCGGATCCCGCTCGAGACGCCGACGTTCGTGAATCCGCTCGGGGCCAAGGGCATCGGCGAGTCGGGCACGATCGGGTCGACGCCGGCGATCCACTCGGCCGTGATGGACGCGCTCACGCCGTACGGCGTCAAGCACATCGACATGCCGTGCACGCCCCAGAAGGTGTGGGCCGCGATCCACGCCGCCCCCGCCCAGGCCGCGCACAACTAGCCGCCGCGCCGAGTGCGCGGCAGCGTGGCCGCCCGACGCGGCGCGGGATAGCGTGCCGGCTGCGTGAACCGGCCGGCCAGGACCCATGTGTTGCTCGACCTCGACGGGACCCTGTCCGACTCCGAGCCCGGCATCCGCAACTCGCTGATCTGGGCGTTCGGCCAGGAGGGCTTCCCGATCCCCACCGACGAACAGGTCCGCTCGGTGATCGGCCCGCCGTTCGAGCTCGGACTGCCGAGCATCGGCGTTCCCGACGACGCCCTCGAACGCGTGGTCAACACCTACCGAGACCGCTACGAAGCGATCGGAGCCTTCGAGAACACGCTGTACGACGGCGTGCTCGACATGCTCGACGCGCTCGCCGCGGCCGGCCTGTCGCTGGCGGTCGCCACCGCCAAACCGGAAGTCACCGCCTTTCCGATCCTCGACTACTTCGGCATCAGCGCCCGCTTCGACGTCCGCGCTGGGGCGACGCTGACACCCGAGCGGCGCAACAAGGCCCAGGTGATCGACCACGCCCTGCGCCAACTCGGCATCCACGGCGATCCCGACGTGTTCGACCACGTGATCATGGTCGGTGACCGCGACCACGACGTCCACGGGGCACGCCACCACGGCATCGCCTGCATCGGGGTCACGTGGGGCTACGGCACGCCCGACGAACTGCTCGGTGCCGGCGCCGTCGCGCTCGCCGAAGATCCTGCCGAGCTGGTCGAGCTGGTGGGCCGCGCGTACCGCTGGCCCGTAGAGTGAAGCCCCGATGACCGCCGTGCAACCCGCCCCACTGGCGGCCGACCCCCACTCGGCACTCGCCCACCGCGCCCCCGCCGACCGCTTCATGCGGCGCCTCCTGCGGCTCCCCGTCGACGCCCCACGGGCCTCGGCCGGCGACGCCCGCAAAGCGTTCCAGACGTCGCTGCTCGTCGCCGCCGCGCGCTGCCTGCTGATGTACATCGTGTTCCCGTTCGTCCTCCCGGCGATCGGGCTGGCCAAGGGCGTCGGGCCGGCCGTGGCGATTCCGATCAGCATCGTCGCCGTGGTGTGCATCGTGATGTCGATGCGCCGCTTCTGGCGCGCCGACCACTCGAAGCGCTGGCATTACAGCGCGCTCGGCAGCGTCGTGATCGTCGCGCTCGCGTTCCTCACGGTCCGCGACGTCCTCGCGCTCTTCTGACACCGACGCGTGGGATCCACGCGCAGCGGGTGACTTGACGCGAAACTCAGGACATTTAACGACTCCTGGTGGTAATCGAGCCGATTCTGACGCGCTGGGCGGTGCGCTCGCGCGCAGAATTCCGCGAGGATGGCGGCGGCGGACGCGCAGCATCGCGTCACGACGTTCAGGAGTTCCCATGCGTCACCTCACCCGGCTGGCGGCCCGAGCGGTCGCCGGCATCGCCTTGGCGGGCGGCACGACACTCGCACTGGCCGTGCCCGCGGCCGCCGAACCAGCGCCCCCCGCACCGCCCCTGGCCGACCTGCCCCCCGCACCCGCCGGCACGTCGACCGTCGCCTTACCACTGCTCGGCGCGCCGGTCACGGTGGCCGTCACCACCGACGCCGGCGGCGGGCTGCTCGACGTCTCGTTGGCACCCACCGACACGCTGAACGCCAACCACGTCCACCGCAACCACGTCTCGTTCGTCACTGAGGACGGCACCGTGACCCTGCGGGTCGCCGCCGCGTGGGGCCGCGAGCGCGTCGCCGCCCGCACCGGCTCACTCGCCGAGTTGAGCGGGCCCGGCAGCTGGTCGGGCGACGTGTTCGGCACCGGCGTCACCACCGACGTCAGCTTCATCGTCGCCGCCCGCGCCGACGGGGGGCCCGACATCACCGCCGTCATGGTCACCTCCCCGGTCGCCCACACGATCGGCGAGGTCGCCTACGACGCCCACGGCGACAGCCGGTCGGCCAAGGTCACGATCGAGTTCACCGACCAGGGCCAGCGCCGGTGGCTGACGATCAAGGCCACCACCGCCAGCCGCGACGGCGGCGCCGCCGGGCTCAAGGTGTCGCTGTCGCACCCGTGGGGCCCGCGCACCGCCGAGGGCACGCCGGTCGGCACCCACACCTGGACGGGCACGCTGTGCGACGGCACGGCGGCGAGCGTCACCTACACCGTCACCGCCGAGGGCAAGCTCACCGACGTCACCGCCACCCCCACCGCCGAGATCCGGGCGATGGGCCGCTCCGCGTGGGTCGGGTTCAGCCGCCACGAGAGCGTGCGCGTGTTCGCCCGCGGCGATGCCGCCGACCTCCAGGTGGGGGCGCTCGACAAGATCCGCTGCGCACCCACCGAGCCGACCGTCAACGGCGAACCAGCCGACATCGCCGGCCACCCCGGCCCGGGTCCTGGTCACGCCCTTCCTGGTCACGCCCGTCCGGGTCATGGCGGTCCTGGTCACGGCGGTCCCGACTGGGGCGACGGCCCAGGTCACGGCGGTCCCGACTGGGGCGACGGCCCAGGTCACGGCGACGACAACCGCCGCGATCGCGACGACGGCGGCCATCACGACGGCGGGCGTGACGGTGGCGGGCAC
>JAEZFY010000073.1 GCA_023417265.1 Actinomycetes bacterium
TCACCGGGGCGCACGACGCGGTACGACACGAGGAACTCGCCCGAGCTGTGCCGCACGATGGCGTTGTAGGGGTGGATGTCCGAGGCCATCGTGCCACTGCCCGGGATCACGGTGGGGGTTCCCGCGACGCCTGCACCGGAGACGCGCACGAGCTCGAGCTGGAACGACACACCCGCCGGTAGACCGGGGCACAGGTCGTGTGGCCCGGTGCCGTTGTGGAGGACGTGCTTCCACACCATCAGGTAGCCGCCGTCGGCCGGGTTGTACTCGACAACCGGATAGCGCACGCTGCACCACGCGCTCGTGCCGCGCAGTTGGTTGAGCTGCACGGGCGCCGTCACGGGCGCTCCGGTCGCGGCACTGAAGCGCTGGCCGAACACCGTGTTCCACCGCGCCCCCTGCTCGCCATACGCGTTCGGGCCGGTGCCTTGCGACCAGACGATGAAGTACTCGTCGGTGGTCGGGTTGTAGACGATGTCGTGATCACCTTGGAGGCTGCCCTGGTTGACCCCGTAGGGGTTGGGCCAGGTGTGGGCGACTGCAGGGATTGTCAGCGCCGTTGACTGCGGCTGGCCCGCGGCGTCGACCAAGCGGGCGACCATCGTCGAGCCGGTGCTGTGCATGACCACCATGAAGCGGTTGCGGCCCGGGTCGTAGGCGCCGTCGAGCGAGCTCATGAACGACGACTCGGCGGGCTTGGCGGTGATCAGGAACGGTGCGCCGACCGGCACCGGCTCGGCCGACACCTCGCCGACGAGCGCCAGCGTGGCACTCGCGACGAGCGCGAGCACACCTCCGAGAAACCTGCGTCCGGTCATGGCACCATCAAACAACGGGCCGGTAACAGACGACTAACAGCATCGAGCCGTGTGCCAGCGATCAGTTGAAGATGCGCGAGCTGGCCAGCTCGCAGCCCTCGGCCAGGCTGGCGAGCTTGGCCCAGGCGACGTCGGGGTCGATGCCCTGCATGCCGACGTGGATCGAGAAGCCGCAGTCGACGCCGGCCATCAGGCGTTCCGGGTCGACCACCGACGCCCACTGGCGGACCCGTTGGGCGACCAGCTCGGGGTGCTCGATGTAGTTCGACTGGGGCTCGATCACGCCCGGGCACAAGATCTTGTCGTCGGGCACGGTGATCGTCTCGAACGCCTGCCACTCGTGGGCGTGGCGCGGGTTGGCACCCTCGAACAGGATCGTCCGCGGGCGGGCGCCGAACACGATGTCGATGATGTCGGTGATCGGCATGTCGCAGTGATGCGGGCCCGGATAGTTGCCCCAACACAGGTGCATCCGCAGCTGCTCGACCGGGATGTTGGCGGTCGCCCGGTTGATCGCCTCGACGTTGAGTGCGGCCAACTCGCGGAAGTCGTCGAGCCCGAGATCCCAGTACGTGGAGTGGCGACCCATCGCCAGGTCGGGGCAGTCGACCTGCACGGTCGCCCCGGCGGCCGCGATCGCCTCGTATTCGAACCGCATCGCGTCGGCGATCGCGAACACGTACTCCTGGTACGACGGGTAGTGCTCGTTCGGGAAGAAGTAGGCGACCACGCCGGGCGAGGCGGCACTCGTGAACACCTGCTCGGCGCCTTGCGCCTGCGCCGCAGCCATCAGGCGGGTCATGTCGGCGACCGCCGACTGTCGGTCCTTGACACCGATCGGGCCGGTGCACGCAGGGGCGTGGCGCTTGCGCCGGCCCGGGTTGGCCGACACGATCTCGCGGCTGCGCGGATAGTCGACGAGGTCGGCGAAGTAGTACTGCTCGGGCGACTGGCCGTCGAAGCCCGACAACCGCTCGGCCACGTAGGTGGCATACGAGGGCTTGCTCATCTCGCCGTCGTTGATCACCGACACACCGGCGGCAACCTGCCTGGCCACCACCTCGGCGACCGCCGTGTCCCACGCCGCGGCGAGCGCCTGACGGTCGACGGGGACGCCGTCGGACAGCGCCCACATCGTCTTGATCAGCGCGTCGGGGCGCGGCAGGCTTCCGGTGTGGGTCGACAAGATCGCGGGCATCGGCGCCGACCGTACACTCGCGGCCGATGCCCGGATCGGACGGAGCGGTACGCCTGTCGGTAGGGTGTCCGCACAACGGCCAGATCACGCGCCGGTCAGATCAGGAAGGGGAACCAGCCATGTCGGCGACGACGACGTCACCCGCTCTGCGGCTTCATCACACCGCCTACGTCAGCAAGGATCTCGAGGCCACACGCGCCTTCTACGAGGACATCCTCGGGTTCCCGCTGGTCGCCACGTGGTCCGAGGCCGACCCGCTGTTCGGGGCTATGCGCACCTACTGCCACGTGTTCTTCGAGCTCGCCGACGGCTCGGCGCTGGCGTTCTTCCAGTTCGCCAACCCCGACGACGACGCCCTGTTCAACCCCGAGCTGACCGCCTCGCCGTTCCGCCACATCGCCCTCAAGGTCACCAAGGAGTCGCAGGACGCGATCGCCAAGCGGCTCGCCGATGCCGGGTGGAAGCCCGAGGGCACGTACGTGCTCGAACACGGCTACTGCACGTCGCTGTACACCGAAGACCCGAACGGGATGCTGCTCGAGTTCACGTACGACACCCCCGGCGCCGAAGAGGTCAACGCCCAGCGCCGGCTCGACGCCCACGACACGCTCAAGCGCTGGCTCGCCGGCGACCACACCGGCAACAACCCGTACCGGCACGAAGCCGTCGAGGCCTCGGGCGGGACGGGCACCGGCGTCTGAGTCAGGCGTCGGGTTCGGCTTCGGGCAGCAACGCCAGGTTGGACCACTCCTCGCTCACCGCCGCGGCGGCCTGCAACAGGAACGGTAGGTACTCGCCGGTGAGCTGCTCGATCGACGTCTCGGCGGCGTGCACGGTGACGTTCATCGCCGCCGCCACGCGCCCGCGCGGGTCGCGCACGGGAGCAGCCACCGAACGGATGCCCACCGACAACTGCTCGTCCGACAACGCCCACCCGCGTGCGCGGATCTCGGCGAGATCGGCGTTCAGCTCGGCGCGGCTCGGCACGACGCGCGGGATGATGCCCGAGCGCGACGGTACGGCGAGCGCGGCGTCGAGCTCGTCGGGTGTCAGGTCCGACAGCAGCACCCGGCCCATCGACGTCGCCACCGCCGGGAACAGCGTGCCGATGTGCACGGCGAAGGCGATGATCTTGGGCACCGGCACGCGGGCCGTGTACACGATGTCGGAACCGTCGAGCTGCGACATCGAGCTCGACTCGCCGGTGCGGCTCACCAGCGCGGCGAGGTGCGGGCGGGCGACGTCCCAAATCCCTTGGCTGGCGATCACCGACGTGCCGAGCCGCAATACCCGGGTCGTCAGCGAGTACGCACCGTCGACCGAGCGCACGTACCCGAGCTGCTCGAGCGTCATCAACAGCCGCCGCGCCGTCGGTCGGGCGAGCCCGGTGCGCGTGGCGACGTCGCTCACGGTCAGCTCGACGGCGCGCGGCTCGAAGGCGAGGATCACGTCGAGCCCGCGGGCGAGCGCCTCGACGAACTCACCACCCGCCTGATCGCGACCGGTGTCGCGCCCGCTCGGCATCACCGATCACCTCGCCCGTCGTCCCCACTCCCCACCACACCCGAAAGCGAACCCCGAATGAGCGACCAGCCGCCTCCCGACACCGCCCCCGACGACACGCCTGCCGGACGGCCCGGGCCGCTCGACGGGATCGTCGTCGCCGACCTGTCGCGCGTGCTCGCCGGGCCGTACTGCTCGATGCTGCTCGCCGACATGGGCGCCACGGTAATCAAGGTGGAGAGTCCCGCAGGTGACGACACGCGCACGTGGATGCCGCCCGAGAAGGACGGGGTATCGACGTACTACCTGTCGATCAACCGCAACAAGCGCTCGATCACGCTCAACTTCAAGGACCCCGACGACGTCGCCCTCGTCCACGAGCTGTTCCGGCGCGCCGACGTTGCGATCGAGAACTTCCTGCCCGGCGGGCTCGCCAAGTTCGGGCTCGACTACGAGACCGCCCGCCAGATCAACCCGGCCCTGATCTACTTGTCGATCAGCGGGTTCGGCACCGCCGCCGGCGCCAAGCTGCCCGGCTACGACCTCGTCGTGCAGGCGGTGTCGGGCCTCATGAGCATGACCGGCGAGCCCGACAGCGAGCCGTACCGGGCGGGCATCGCCCTGTTCGACGTGATGACCGGGCTGCACGGCACGATCGGCATCCTCGCCGCGCTCGAGCAGCGGCGCCGCACCGGCGCCGGCCAGCACATCGACGTCAACCTCTTGTCGTCGGCGATGTCGGGCCTGGTGAACCACACGGGCGGGTACACCGCGGCCGGCGTCGTGCCGTTCCGGATGGGGAACGCGCACCCGAGCGTGTACCCGTACCAACTGCTGCCCACCAAGGACCGCGACGTGATCGTCGCCTGCGGCAACGACCGCCAGTGGCGCGCGTTCTGCGAGGTGCTCGACATGGCCGAACTCGCCGACGACCCGCGCTTTCGCGAGAACGCCGGACGCACCGCCAACCGCGACGAGCTCCACCCGATCGTGCTCGCCAAGCTCGCCGAGTGGTCGGCCGACGACCTGTTCGACGAGCTCAACGCGGCCGGTGTGCCGTGCGGGCCGGTGAACTCGATCGGCGAAGGCGTCGAACTCGCCGAGCGGCTCGGGCTCGAACCGCGCGTGACCGTCGGCGAGGGCGACCGGGCGGTCGACCTGATCCGCAACCCGATCACGTTCAGCGGATCCGAGGTGCGCTACACGTACCCGCCACCCGAGATCGGCGAGCACTCCGACGAGATCCGCAACTGGCTGCAGGAGAACCTGACATGAGCGACGACCTGTACGTCCACGGCACCGGCAGGTACCGCAGCGGGCTCGGCGCCTCGGACGCCGACTCGATCACGCTGCTCGGTCACGACCTGGCGGGCGAGCTGCTCGGGCAGATCACGTTCGGCGAGCTCGCCTACTGGATGGTCGCCAAGCGGCGCCCCACCGACGGCCAGCGGGCGATGTTCGAGGCCGTGCTCGTGGCGCTCGCCGACCACGGCTTCACGCCCACCGCGATCGCCGCCCGGATCACGCTGCTCTCGGCCCCCGACTCGATCCAGGGCGCGCTCGCGGCCGGTCTGCTCGGCGGCGGGTCGCGGTTCCTCGGTGTCACCGAAGATTCGGCGAACTTCCTCCACGGCGTGATCGAGTCGCGCGACACGTTGCCCACCGATGCGGCCGGCTGGGATGCGCTCGCGACCGAGGTCGTGCGCGAACGCCGGGCCGCCGGCAAGTTCGTGCCCGGGCTCGGGCACCCCGTGCACAAGCACGGCGACCCGCGCACACCGAAGCTGTTCGAGCTGGCACAGCAGCACGGCACGTACGGGCCGCACCTCGAACTGTTCGCGGCGATCGGCCGCGCCCACCCGGCCGTGATGGGCAAGACCCTGCCGCTCAACGGGGCCGGCGTGTGCGGGGCGGTGCTCGCCGACCTCGACCTGCCGGTCGGCATCATGCGCGGGTTCGCCCTGCTGGCACGTTGCGCCGGGTTGCTCGGCCAGCTCGCCGAGGAACTCGCCGACCCGATCGCCAACGAGATCTACATGAACGTCGATCGCAACACCGACTACCAGCCGCCCCCGCACTGACAGTGCGGCCGTCGCGCCCATCACACGGTCACCCGTCCGCAGGGTGGTAACTTGCCCGCGCAACGGGCAAGGGGGTCCGTTGCTGACTGCAAAAGGGGTGCTGAATGGCCGGAGCCGGTCAACCAACTGCGCGGTGGCGGAGATTCGTCAACGAGCGTCCGATCGCGGCGCTCTTGCTGACGGGCGTGATCGCCACCCAACTGGGCACGTACTTCGGGTACGTGTTCCCCGCCGTGGGGCTGCCGCCGCTGCCGTGGCCGCTGTACAACGGCATCCTCGGCACGACGATCGCCGACGGGTTCAACAAGAGCGTCGTCGACGAAGCGTTCGCCGTGTCGGGCGAGGCGTTCTTCGTCGGGAACGCCCTGCACTACATCAACGGGATCGTGTTCGCGATCCTCTGGGGCGTGTTCTTCCGTGACGGCGTGCCGTTCGCGCGGACGCACGGCGGCAACATCATGAAGGGCCTGCTGTACGGGGTGATCATGACGATCATCTCGGCTGGCTTGCTCGTGCCCTACGCCTACGTGCCCGAGCAGGGCTACGGATTCTTCCTGTTCGACGGGCCGGACGGCTGGAAGCTGCCGCTCGGCATCCTCATCTGGCACCTCATCTACGGCTACTTCCTCGGGGCGCTCTGGAACCCCGACGACGTCGACGAGTACGCGACGACGTAGTCCCAGCGACACAGAGTCGGCCGAGGGCCTGGCTCTTATTCACATCTCCGAGCCCACGAG
>JAEZFY010000134.1 GCA_023417265.1 Actinomycetes bacterium
TCGCCGGACCGCGCTCGACACCCTCGGCCGCAGACGCGTCGCCGTTCTCCGCGGCTGCGTCGGTGGCGCCAGGATCGGCGAGGAGCGCGGGGCTGGTCTCGGCGGGATCGCTGCGGCGATCAGTGCCGGCGTGCTCGTCCGCCGCCGCCTGGGGGCGCGTCGAGTCTTCGGCCGGCGGAACGCCGGTGTGCGTGTCGTCCATGATGGGAGTCCCTTCTCATGGCGGCACCGCCGTCGGGGATGGCGTCGTGCCGGCTCGGCCGACGAGACCAGACACGGGTTCCCGGAGCGGGAGCAGCTCGTGTCGGCCGTCGGGGCCGTCAATCCATTGGTGGGTGCGCAGGGCCCGGATGTCGCGGGCGTCATGCCCGGGATACGCGAGTTCGGCGAGCTCGGACGGGCGCAAGCCACGTCCGACGGTTGCCAGGTCGGCGACCAGGCAACCAGCGAACTGGGTGGTGAACGGGGCGTCCGCCGGGCACGTGACCGTGCCGGCGACTCGCAGATCGAGGATCAGCGGGCGCACATCGTCGATGCTCTGCTTGCCCTTGCGTTCCCGTTCGATCACCAGGCTCGGCGCAGCCAGCAGCTCCGCCGCCCGGTGATGATCGTCGGCGGTGAGCCGAGGATGGGTGAACTCCCACGTGCACGCCGTGACGGAGTCCTGCAGTGAACCCTTGCCGTCCGACCGCTCGGCGACGACGAGGACGTCGAAGCCGATCGGCAGCGCGTCGGAGAAGCGCCCGGCGAGGGTGCCGACGTCGAGTTCTGCGGCGCGAACCTCGGGCCGCAGGTCGATGTCGACGTATTCGGCGACGGACTCGGCGCCCGTGGGGAGCGCCAGCCCGAAGCTGATCTTGGGCCGCGGCGTGAAGCCCTCGGAGAGGGCAACCGGCAGGCCGACGCGCCGCAAGGCGCGTTCCCAGATCCGCGCTGCGTCGCGGGAGCTGGTGAAGCGGACTTTCCCGAGTTTGGTGTGGCGCAGGCGCAGCTTCATCGCGCCAACTCGGCGGGGCGTGGAGTCAGTGCCACGGCCACGGACGCCGGGAGCTCGGCGCCGAGGGTGAGGTCCTGGCCGGTGCCCTGGCTGCCGCCGGCCGGCGGTGTCGGTGAGGCGACGACGTGCTCGATGCCGTACCCGGTGCACACCCCGCAGTCGTAGCAGGGGGTCCACCGGCAGTCGGGCAACCCGTGTTCGGCGAGCGCGTCCTGCCAGTCGCCCCACAGGAAGTCCTTGTGGAGGCCGGCGCGCAGGTGGTCCCACGGCAGCACCTCGTGCTCGGGGCGGTGGCGGTGGACGTACCAGTCGAGCGTGAGCCCTTCGGCGTCCATCGCGGCCGTCCACAGGTCGAGCGAGAAGTGCTCGCCCCACTCCTGGAACGTGCCCCCGGCGCGCCACACGCGCTCGATCACGTTCCCGATCCGCCGGTCGCCGCGGCTGGCGATGCCTTCGGCAGTGGTGGCGGCCGGGTCGTGCCACTTGAGCTGCACACCCTTGTGGCGCCGGCACGCCTCGCGGAGCATGAAGATCCGCCGGCTCAGCTCGTCGTCGGGCACCTGCCCGAACCATTGGAACGGGGTGTGCGCCTTGGGGACGAACCCACCGAGGCTGATCGTGACCGATGCTCGATTGGTGTAGCGCTTGCCGATCTTCACGCACGCCGCTGCTAGTTCGGCGATGCCGAGCACGTCCTCGTCGGTTTCGGTGGGCAAGCCGGTGAGGAAGTACAGCTTCATCCGGGTCCAGCCTTGGCTGAACGCCGACTCGACTGCGCCGTACAGGTCGGCCTCGGTGATCAGCTTGTTGATGACCTGGCGCAAACGCCACGAGCCGCCTTCGGGCGCGAACGTGAGCCCGCTGCGGCGGCCCGAGTTGACCTGCCCGGCGATGCCGACCGTGAACGCGTCGACGCGCAGCGACGGCAGGTTGATCGTGAGATTGTCGCTCGCTCCAGGTCGTTCGGCGTTGTCGTCGAGTACGCCCCGGATCACCGGTTCGATGCCCGAGAAGTCGGCGGTCGACAGCGAGGTCAGGCTGACCTCGTCGTAGCCGGTGCGCCGAAGGCCCTCGGTGATCATCGTGCGCACCTGCTCGGCGGGGCGTTCACGCACGGGCCGGGTGATCATGCCGGCCTGGCAGAACCGGCACCCGCGGGTGCAGCCCCGGAACACCTCGACGCTGAGGCGGTCGTGGACGACCTCGGTGAGCGGGACCAGCTGGCGCTTCGGATACGGCCACTCGCCGAGATCGGCGACGGTGCGCTTCTCGACCGTGGCCGGCACATCCGGATAGCGCGGCGTGACGCTGGCGATCGCCCCCACCGGTTCGCCCGGCAGCGGATCGTGATACGTCACGTCGTACATGGCTGGCACGTAGACGCCCGGCACTCGGCTGAGGCGCCGCAGCAGCCCTTCGCGGTCGGCCTTGCCGGCGGCCTTCCAGTCGAGCACGACGGCGTTGATCTCGGCGACGACCTCTTCGCCTTCGCCGAGCACTGCGGCGTCGAGGAAGTCGGCCAGCGGCTCGGGGTTGAACGTCGCGTGGCCGCCGGCGATGACGAGCAAGTCGGTGTCGCCGCGGTCGGCCGCGCGCACCGGCACGCCGGCGAGGTCGATCATGTTGAGCAGGTTGGTGTAGACGAGTTCGCTCGACAGGTTGAACGCCAAGACGTCGAAGTCGCCGGCGGCGCGGTGCGTGTCGACCGAGAACAGCGGCAGGCCGGCCGCCCGCAATTCGGTGTCGAGATCGGGCCACGGGGCGTAGGTGCGCTCCGCCACTGCATCCTCGCGCTCGTTGAGGATTTCGTAGAGGATCTGCAGCCCCTGGTTGGGCAGACCGATCTCGTAGGTGTCGGGGTAGGCGAAGAGCCATGCCACCGCGGCCCCGCCGAGCTTGCCGTGCCGGGGGGTGATGGCACCGTCTTCGCAGCCGATGTAGCGAGCTGGTTTCTGCACCCGGGCCAGGAGCGGTTCGATCCGCGGCCAGAGCGTGGACATGATCGAATGAGTCTACCCGCCGATCCCCCACCTCCCGGCGACCCCCACTCCCCCACCCCACCCCAACGAACGCCCAGCCGCGTGCGCTCCGCGGGAAGACGGGGACCTTCCATCTTCCGGCTCCGAGTCAGATTTCGTCCTGGCAAGGCGCGGGAGCCCGAGTTGGCTTTGGCCAACGAGAGGCGATCCGCAACGCAGCCAGGGCGGAATCTGGCCGGAGCGGCGGTCAGCGCATGCGGCGCATGTGAACGGACTGCACGATCCCGAACAAAGCGAAGTACGCCAGCATGCTCGACCCGCCGTAGCTGATCAGCGGCAACGGCAGACCGGTGACCGGCATGATCCCGAGCGTCATACCGACGTTCTGGAACACCTGCCACAGCAGCATCGAGAACACACCGGCACACAGGTAGGTGCCGAGCAGGTCCCGCGACAGGGTGGCGATTCGCCAGATCCGCATCAGCAGCAGCACGAACAGCCCGAGCAGCACCGAGCAGCCCACCAGCCCGAACTGCTCGCCGACCGCGGCGAACGGGAAGTCGGCCCACAGCACGGGGATCCGGCCTTGATTGGTGAGGTCGCCCTCGAGCCAGCCTTGGCCCCACACGCCCCCGGTGCCGGTCGCCCGGATCGCGTTGCGCACCTGATAGACGGCATCCTGGAGGGCCGGGTTGTCGGTTTCCTGGTCGAGGAACACGCGCAGGCGTTCCTTCTGGTAGTCGTTGACGAAGCCGCCGAAGAACGCCGCCGTCACGGTGACGAACGACAGCAGGCTGATCAAGGCGATGTACTTGGGTTTGGCGCCGGCCACCAGGAGCACGCCCATCGCGATCGTGATGATCACCGAGGCCGAGCCGAGGTCGGGCTGGATGATGACGAGCACGGCCGGGGCGCCCACCATCATCAAGCCACTGAGGAAGCGGGCATAGCTGACGTCCTCGCTGCGGTCCTCGCTGAGGTACGCGCACAGCGCGAGCAGGGTGGTGAATTTGGCGATCTCGGCGGGTTGCACGTTGAACGGGCCGAAGTCGAACGAGATCACGTCACGTCCGCTGGCGACGCCGAGCAGGATGATCAGCACCAGCGACGCCAGCGTCGCCGCGTACAGCAGGCCGGCGCGTTCTTTGAACCACTCGTAGTCGACGGTCATCACGGCCGCCATGACGACCGTGGCGGCGATCGCGAAGATCACCTGGCGGGTGACGAATGCGTACGGGTCGCCCTCGACCTGGAACCGCGAGGCCGAGTAGACCACGGCACAGCCGATGACGGTCAGCAGGGCCTGGAGGCTGAACAGCACCCAGTCGACGTTGCGCCATGGGTCTCCGGGGCTCGACCGGATGTTGCCGAGGCCGCTGTCGGGGCGCCGGGCGAGGAACGGGAGCGCCATCGTTACTCGGCGACGGCCGCCGTGGTGCGCACCATGTCCTCGCCGGCCTTGCCGGTCCAGCAGGCGGTGAACTGGGGATCGTTGGAGCGATCCATGACGGGCGCCGCGGTGACGGCGTTGAGGTCGAGCGGCGGTGACGGTTCGACCGGGTCGACGGTGAGCGCACCGGAGAGCGCCATGAACGTGCATTTCACGAGCGGCGCCGCGGCCTGCGAGCCGTAGCCGGCCTTCTCGAGGTAGGCGGTGACCACGAACGGTGCCCGCCAGTCGGGCCCGAGGTCTTCGGTGGCGGGGTCGATCGCGAACCCGGAGAACACCGACGAGTCGTTCCACGGGTAGTTGTTGGCGCCCTGCGCGGTACCGGTCTTGCCGGCGATCTGGATGGCTTCGCCGGGATAGGTCTGGAACAACTCCTCGCCGGTGGTCGAGCGGTAGTCGCCGGGGATGTACACGCCCCCGTTGGGGGTGACGACGCGGCGCAGGCCGCGCACGATCGCGCTGCGGAACTCGGGTTCGAGGTCGAGGTCGCGAACAACCCGGGCTTGCCCGGCGTTGTCGTACCCATCGGCCAGGTAGGGGCTGCCATCACCCAGGTCGGCGTAGCCGGGGGTCACGCTGTCGGGTACCCCGGGATGCCACACCGCCTTGAGGACGGTGGGTTGCAGGACGAGGCCGCCGTTGGCGATCGTCGCATAGCTGTTGGTGAGCTGGATCGGTGTTGCCGACAGGAGGCCCTGGCCGATCGAGAGCTGGACGTTGTCGCCGACGTAGTACTCCTGGCCCTCGATCTCGCTGATGATGCCTTCCTCGGCGTAGAACTGCTTGAGTTCCTTGTCGGGGACGGTGCCGTCGAATTCGAACGGCAGCTCGATGCCGGTGTCGGCACCGAACGAGAACTTCTCGAGCTCACGCTGGAGGATCGGTTGACCGTTGTTTTGGACGAAGATCTCGTCGCCGATGCGGTAAAAGAACGTGTCCGACGACACGGCGAGCGCGTCCTCCACGCTGACCGACCCGTACACACAGGGGCGCCCGTTGCCGCAGATCGCGTTCTTGAAGATGCACTTGAAGAGGCCGGACGCGCACTTGTCGGCCGACATCGCCTCCTCGGACAGCTGGTACGTACCGCGGTCTTCGTAGCGTTCGTCGACGCGTAGCAACCCCGTGTTCAGGGCCGCGAACGAGGTGAACGGTTTGAACGTCGAACCCAGGTTGTAGCGACCCTGGACGGCGCGATTGACGAGGATCGACAAGTCGGGGTCGTCGGTGATCGGGAAGATCTGCTCGAACTTGGTCTGCGACAGCCCGGCTTCGAACCACCGGTTGTCGAAGGTCGGATAGCTGGCCATCGCCAGGACCTGGCCGTTCTCGTAGTTCATCACGATCGCCGAACCAGCGGGGGCTTTGTGGTTGACGAGTGGCCCGAGCGATGGGTCGAGACGCTCGATCCGGCCGGTGTCCTCGTTGAGCACCTGGGGATTACCCACCTGCACGGCTCGGCGCGTCTTGAGGGTGGTTTCGAGCATCTGCTCGACGTATTGCTGGAGGTCGAGGTCGATCGTCAGCTGGATGTCGAAGCCATTGATCGGTTCGACCTCCTCGAGCAGGCGGATCGGGCGGTTGGCGGCATCGACCTCGTAGGTGCGGTAGCCCCAGTCGCCGTGCAGGACCCGTTCGAACGAACGCTCGACGCCGAACTGACCGACCCGCTCGTCGCCGAGATAGCCGGCGCCGATGAAGTCGTCGTACTGCTCCTTGGTGATCGCACCCATGTAGCCGACGACGTGGGCGGCGTGCGGCGCGTACGGGTAGACGCGCTCCCAGTCGGACACGATCGACACCCCGGGGAAGTCCTCGGAGCGTTCCATGATCGCCGCCGCGGTGGGTTCGTCGATGCCGCGCTTGACCGGGAACGGGAGGAACGGGTTGTTCGAGATGCCGCGTGGGTCGAAGCGGTCTTCGAGCTCCTCCACCGGCACGTCGACCCAACCCGAGAGGCGCGTGAACAGCTCGGTCCGCTGGGTCTTGCTGCGCAGCATCTGCCAGTCGATGGCAACCGTGAGCACGCGACGATTGTCGGCGAGAATCCGCCCGTCGCTGTCGAAGATGCGCCCGCGCTCGGGGGCCAGCCGCACGGTCCGCACCGAAGCCGCGGCGACGCTCTCGCGCAGCTCCTCGGCCTTGACCGTCTGCAGGAACCACAGGCGGATCCCCAGCAACGAGAACAGGATCACCCCGACCAGGCCGAGCATGCCGAGCCGGGCGGCGCGCCGGTCAACAGCCATGCCACCAGCCTCGCGCGTTCGGTGCCGGGCGCGCCGTCACGGCAGTCGTCGTGGCCACGCTCATGCCTTGACGACCGATGCCTCGGCCGGGCCCTTCCATTCGGGTTTGGCGACCTTCATCGCCCACCGCGCGAGCGGTACGAGCACGAGGCTCGTCACCGCACCGGCCACGGCGACGACCGGGACGACCTTGGCGAGCTGCGGGTTGAAGGCGTCCTGTTCGCCGACGAAGCGGCGCACGACCGGGGCGAGCCCCTCGCCGACCGCGCAACCGATGGCCACGAACGCGGCAGCCAACCACCACGTCGTGTCGATGCGGATCACGTCGACCCATCCGGCCACGTAGGCGCCGATACCGAACGCGATCGACGACGATCCCAGTGGCGCGCCGGTTGCCAGGTCGAACAGCAGCCCGAGCGCGAACGCCGCGATCGCACCGCGTTCGGGGCCAGCCACCGCGGCGGCCGAGCAGGCGAAGGCGAGGACGAGCTGGATGATGACCCCGAACGGCTGGAGCTCGACGAAGAGCGTCTTCTGCAGCGCCAGCAGCGCCAAGCCGACCGGGATCACCCGCAGCAGGTAGCTGTGGAACAGTGCGCCCACTCAGAGCCCGGGGACTTCGTTCGGGGCCTGGAACAGCACGACGGTGAGGAACTCGAGCTGGTTCAGGTCGGCGTTCGGCTGCACCTCGAGCCGCAGACCCTCGGTGCCCGGTCGGGGGATCACGTTGACGACCCGGCCGATCGGCAGGTCGGGCGGGGCGAGGTCCTGCCCGCCGCCGGCCGTGAGGACCGCGTCGCCGACCCGCGGGCGCCCGAACTGCGGCGAGTCCGAGATCAAGCTGACCTGCGGCAGTCGCCCCGGCCCGAACCCGTCGAGCAGACCGGTTTCACGGGTCACCTCGGGCAGCGTCGTGGTCGTCGTGGTCGTCGACACCGCGGGCAGCCCGCCGGCCGCTGTGTCGCCGGGCACGCTCCCCGGCACCGATCCGGGCGGCGCGCCGAACGGGGGCACCGTGGTGCTCGTCGTCGTGCTCGTCGTGGTCGTCATCATGTTCGTGGCGATCTCTTCGAGCCCGTCGAGCGGCAGACCGCTGGGGCTTGTCGCGACCGGCACCTCGGCGTCGTCGTCGGGCACGTCAGGGCTGCCGACGATCTTGACGGCGATGTGATAGCTCAGGTCGGTGAGCAACATCACGTACGCGGTCTCCGGGTTGGCGTGCGTGACCTTGCCGACCAGGCCGGCGGCGTTCATCACCGGCATCCCGGTGCGCAGCCCGTCGAGCGTGCCGCACGCGATCTCGACGGTCTGCACGTCGTTGCTCGGCGAGGCGCCGATCGTGTTGCAGGTGACCCGATCGAGTTCGGCCAGCGACGGCAGGTCGAGCAGCGAGCGCATCTCGTCGTTCTGACGGAGCGCGTTCTGGGCGGCGAGCATGTCGCCGCGCTGGGCGTCGAGCTCGTCGCGGAGGCGCCGGTTCTCGCGCTCGAGGTCGTCGACCCGGGTGACCCCGTTCCACGCCCGCACCACCGGGCGGGTGACCACCTCGCCGGCGATCTCGAACGGGCGGAACACGTAGTCGAACCCCGAGCGGGCACCATCGAGGAGGGTGTTGCCGCGCAGGTCGATGGTGATCAACAACACCGAGCTCAACAACAAGATGATGATCGTCCGGCGGCGGCCGGGGGTGTAGATCGGCATCGGTGGCGACCGCAGGCGGTCAGTCGTCGCCGCCGAGCGACATCAACCCCCGCATGGCGTCGATGTTCTCGAGGGCTCGACCCGAACCGATGACCACGCTGTAGAGCGGATCCGGGGCCACCCGGATCGGCATGCCGGTTTCGTGCTCGAGGCGCGCCCGCAAGCCGCCCAGGAGCGCGCCACCACCGGTGAGCGTGATGCCGTCCTCCATGATGTCGGCCGCCAGCTCCGGGGGGGTCTTGTCGAGCGTCGTCTTCACGGCATCAACGATGGCACTCACCGGCTCGGCCAGGGATTCACGCACGTGTTCGGTGGTGAGCTGGATCGTGCGCGGCAACCCGGACACGAGGTCGCGACCGCGAATGTCGGCTGTCAGCTCCTCTTCCATCGGCCACGCCGAGCCCATCTGGATCTTGATCTCCTCGGCCGTGCGGTCGCCGATCGCCAGCGAGAACTCCTTCTTGACGTACTGCATGATCGCGTCGTCGAGTTCGTCACCGGCGACCCGCACCGACTGCGCCGTGACGATGCCGCCGAGGCTGATCACCGCCACCTCGGTGGTCCCGCCACCGATATCGACGACCATGTTCCCGGACGGCTCGTGGACGGGCAGGTCAGCACCGATCGCGGCGGCCATCGGCTCCTCGATGATGTGCACGGGCTTGCGCGCCCCGGCGTACTCGGCGGCGTCCTGCACGGCGCGCTGCTCGACACCGGTGATGCCCGACGGAACACAGATCACCATCCGCGGCTTGGACCACTTCGATGCGTGGACCTTCTGGATGAAGTACCGCAACATCTTCTCGCAGACCTCGAAGTCGGCGATGACGCCGTCCTTCAGGGGCCGGATCGCCTTGATGTGATTGGGCGTGCGCCCCATCATGCGCTTGGCCTCGAGCCCGACCGCGACCGGACGGCCGTCGTTGATGTTGATGGCGACCACCGATGGCTCGTCGAGCACCACACCGAGCCCGCGCGCGTAGATCAGCGTGTTCGCCGTACCGAGGTCGATTGCCAGGTCGCGGCCGAGACTGAGTGGATTGCTACGGGCCATGTTTCGAGGTCTTTGGGGCGGTGCCAGGCTACCTGCCCGGCGCCAAGCTCAGAGATCGGGGAACCAGATGGCGATCTCGCGAGCCGCCGACTCGGCCGAGTCGCTGCCATGCACGAGGTTCTCGGTGAACAGGATGCCGTAGTCGCCGCGGATCGTGCCGGGCGCAGCCTTGGCGGGGTTGGTGGCGCCCATCATGGCGCGCACGACCTCCCACGTGTCGGCCGGGCCCTCGACGACGACGGCCACCAGCGGACCGCGGCTCATGAACTCGACGAGCTCGCCATAGAACGGCTTCTCGACGTGCTCGGCGTAATGCTCGGCCAGGGTGTCGGCGTCGGCGGTGCGGCGCTCGAGGGCGACGATGTCGAGGTTCTTCGCTTCGAAGCGGGCCAGGATTGCGCCGACCAACTTGCGCTCCACGGCGTCGGGCTTGAGGAGGACGAGGGTGCGGTCAGACATGGCCGGAAACGCTACCGACCGAAGTGCCGGGCCGCTTCCTGCCGACATGTTCAACGCCGCGCGCGGGCGGGTAGGTTCGGGGCTCCTACCCGGCGGCAACCCTTGCGAGCGTGTTTCGGCGCGAGGGCGTAGCGGGCGCTCAGCTGAGGTGGTTCCCCCCACATGACCAACACACGACTCGTTCCGATCGCGCTCGTCGCGGCGGTCGCTCTCGCCGCGTGCGGGGGTGACGACGACGACGCGACGGATGCGACCGTCCCCGTCACCGCACCGACGCTCGCCACGGGGCCGACCGAACCGGCGCCGGCAACGACCGTCGCGGCGACGACCCCGGCGAGCGCCGCGCCCACCAGCGCGGCACCCGCCCCGACCGACCCGGTAGCCACGAGCGCGGCCACGTCCGACGCGCCGGCCACGAGCGCGGTGCCCACCGAGCCGGCTGCCCCAGTCGAGCCGATCCGCGTCACGGCCCCCGGCGCGGTGGAGGTCACCAACCCAACCGTGGCGCCGCTGCTGGCGTCGCTCGCCGAGGCCACCGGCAACACAGCCGGCCCGGAGGCGTTGATCGGCGAGTTCGGTCTCAACACCGTGCCGCACATCATCGTCGAGAACGGGTCACTGTTCGAGGTGTCCGGTGCGTTCGACGCAACGTTCCCGGACCGCCCCGAGTACTCGCTCGACCAGAGCTACGTGGTCCAGTTCGATGCCCCGGATCCGGCCGCGCTGCTGACCGCCGTCGGCGACGCGATCGCCGCCACCGGGGCCTACGACGTCGAGACCGGCTCGCGCACCGACGACGGGCTGACGTTGCACTACCTCGACCTGTCGGGCACCAACTTCGAGGAGGGTCTCCCCCGCTGGACGCTGCTCGCCGCCCACCTCGGCGAGACGACGCCCGGCTGGGAAGGCATCGTGGAGCTGCAGATCGAGTCGTACGGCAACCTCGCCGCGGCGACCACGATTCCCCCGGCATTGACCGAACTCGACGGCACGGCGCGCAGCGAGGCGCCGGCGGAGCTGACGCCCTACCGCTACACGTTCAAGAACGGCTTGAACATGTTCGGCGGCTTCCCGGTCCGCTCGGCCGAGGTGTACTACCACGTCGCCGGCGGGAGCGACCTCGCCACGGCGATTCCCGAGTTCGACGCTGCGCTCAGCCCGATCTACGGAGAGGGAATGATCGAGGAGGACTACGCCTCGTGGTCGTCCGATCCGTACAGCTGGTCGCTGCGCTTGGACTTCGAGGACAAGCTGATCGCCCAGTTCGGCAGCAGCGAGTTCTGATCAGTACCTGAACGCTCGGCGGGCGGCGCCGGCGACGTAGATGCTCCCCGTGGCGAGGATCGCGTCGTCGGCGTCGGCGCTGCGCACGGCGGCCGCGCACGCGGCGTCCACCGTGTCGTGCACGTACACCTCGTCGCACCCGAGCTGACGCGCAGCCTGAGCCACGGTGGTTCCGGGAACGCCCCGCGGAGACGGTGCCGTGCAGGCATGGACGACGTCGAACTCGTCGGCGCGTAGCGCGGCGACCATGTCGGCGGGGTCGCGCAGCGTGCCCACCACCAGGATCCGCCGACCCTCCGGGTCGAAATCGCCGAAGAACACCGACGCGCATACGTCGGCGCCGTGCGGATTGTGCGCCGAATCGACGATCGTCAACGGCTGCACGCCGACCACTTCGAAACGTCCCGGCATCTCGACGTTGGCGAAACCTTCATGAACGACGTCCTCGGCCAGCGGGGCGGCGAAGAACGTCTCGACGGCGGCCAGCGCGACCGCCGCGTTGTCGCCCTGGTGGGCGCCGTGCAGCGGCAGGAACACGTCGTTGTAGATCGTGGTCGGTGTGCGCAGGTCGAGCGCCCGCCCACCGACCGCCAAGGAGTTGTCGACGACGTCGAAGTCGACGCCTCGCACGAGCTGCGCGGCGCCACGTTCGGCACGGAAGATCTCGACCAAAGCCGGGTCGGTCTCGCCGATCACTGCGGCACTGCCGGGTTTGATGATGCCGGCCTTCTCGGCGGCGATGTCGGCCAGCGTCGGCCCGGCGAACTCGGTGTGGTCGAGGGCGATGTTCGTGACGACGGCCACCTGGGCGTCGACGACGTTGGTGGCGTCCCATCGGCCCAACATCCCGACCTCGACCACGGCGACGTCGACGGCGACATCGGCGAACCACCGGAACCCGGCGGCTGTGACCGCCTCGAAGTACGTCGGGCGCACGCCAGTGACGATCTCGAGGTCGGCGACCGCGGCGATCTGCTCGGCGAACTCGTGGTCGTCGATCGGCTCGCCGTTGCGGCGGATCCGCTCGTTGATCCGGTCGAGGTGCGGCGAGGTGTACGTGCCGACCGTCAGGCCTTGGGCCATCAGCAGCCGCGTGATCATCTGCGCCGTGGAGCCCTTCCCGTTCGTGCCCGTGACGTGGATCACCGGGTGGGCGAGCTGGGGGTCGCCCATCGCCGCACACAGACGCGCGATCGGCTCGGTGGTGGGCGACGTGACCCGGCCGGTCTTCTCGTAGCTGGCGTGGGCGTCGAGATACGCGAGGGCGTCGGCGAGGTTCACCCCAGGAGTCAACCAGGCCGCGTCAGCGACGGCGCGCAGCGCGCCCGGATCGGCGCTGACGGTCGGTCAGGAAGCGCGCCGCTGGCGCGGGGCGTTCTTGCGCGGCACCAGTGTGGGCACGGCCTGGTTACGCACCGTGTCGGCGTCGATCAGCACCTTGCCGATGTCGCCCCGCCCGGGCAGGTCGTACATGGTGTGCAGGAGCACTTCCTCGAGGATCGCCCGCAGCCCGCGAGCACCCGTGCCGCGCAGCAACGCCAGATCGGCGATCGCTTCGAGCCCGTCCTCGGTGAACTCGAGCTCGACGTCCTCGAACTCGAACACCTTCTGGTACTGCTTGACGAGCGCGTTCTTCGGCTCGGTGAGGATCTTGATCAGCGCCTCGCGGTCGAGTGAACGGACCGCGCCCACCATCGGCAGGCGGCCGATGAACTCGGGGATCATGCCGAACTTGACGAGATCCTCGGGGAGGACCTGGGCGAACAGCTCGCCCGGATCGCGATCGCGCTTGTTGCGGACGACGCCGTGGAATCCGACGCCCTGCTTGCCGACGCGCTGCTCGATGATCTGCTCGAGGCCGGCAAACGCGCCCCCGAGGATGAACAACACGTTGGTGGTGTCGACCGTGATGAACTCCTGGTGCGGGTGCTTGCGCCCCCCTTGCGGGGGCACCGACGCCTGGGTGCCCTCGAGGATCTTGAGCAACGCCTGCTGGACGCCCTCGCCGGAGACGTCGCGGGTGATCGACGGGTTCTCGCTCTTGCGGGCGATCTTGTCGATCTCGTCGATGTAGATGATGCCGGTCTCGGCCCGCTTGGTGTCGAAGTCGGCGGCCTGGATCAGTTTGAGGAGGATGTTCTCGACGTCCTCGCCGACGTAGCCGGCTTCGGTGAGCGCCGTGGCATCGGCCACCGCGAACGGCACGTTGAGCATCCGGGCCAGCGTCTGGGCGAGGTGCGTCTTGCCGCACCCGGTGGGGCCGAGCAGCAAGATGTTCGACTTCTGCAGCTCGACCTCGCCGCGGCGGGCGATGCCGGCCTGCTGCTGGTACTGGATCCGCTTGTAGTGGTTGTAGACGGCAACCGCGAGGATCTTCTTGGCGTGGTCCTGACCGACGACGTAGTCGTCGAGGAACTCGCGAATCTCGCGCGGGTTGGGGAGGTGCTCGAAGCTCAGCTCGCCGCTGTCGGCCAGTTCCTCTTCGATGATCTCGTTGCAGAGATCGATGCACTCGTCGCAGATGTAGACCCCAGGGCCGGCGATCAGCTTCTTGACTTGCTTCTGCGACTTGCCGCAGAACGAGCACTTCAACAGCTCGCCGGTGTCTCCGAACTTGGCCATGTCCGTGCTCCTCCCTTCCCTGGTTGGCGTTCTGAAACGCGCGCGTCGCCTACGTGGCCGAACTTAGTAGACGGGCAGAGTAGCGAAGGGCACGCGCCGGTCAGCGGATCGCCGACGAGTGGTCGACCGTGTCGCGGCTCGAGATCACGCTGTCGATGACGCCGTAGGCGAGCGCCTCTTCAGCTTCCATCACGAAGTCACGGTCGGTGTCGGCGTGGATCTTCTCGACGGGTTGGCCGGTGTGCTTGGCCAGGATGTTGTCGAGCAGGTCACGCATCCGCAACAGCTCCTTGGCGGCCAACTCGAGATCGGTGACCTGGCCATAGCCGACCTGGCCCCACGGCTGATGCAGGAGGATCCGGCTGTGCGGCAGGGCGAGGCGCTTGCCCTTCGTACCTGCCGCCAGCAGCACCGCCGCGGCCGACGCGGCCTGCCCGAGGCAGATCGTGGCGATGTCGTTGCGGATGAACTGCATCGTGTCGTAGATCGCGAACGCCGAGGTGATGTCGCCGCCGGGGCTGTTGATGTAGATGTTGATGTCCTTCTCGGGGTTCTCCGACTCGAGATGGACCAACTGGGCACAGATCAGCGAGGCGATCTGGTCGTCGATCGGGGTCTGCAGGAAGATGATGTTGTCCTTCAGCAGACGGCTGTACAGGTCGTACGCCCGCTCGCCCCGGCTCGTCGTCTCGACGACGTTGGGAACGAGGTAGTTCTTGGCGTCCAGGTTCATGACTGTCCCTCGTCGGTGTCGTCGTCAGTGTCGTCGTGGCCGTGATCATGACCCTCGTGATCGTGATCGTGATCGTGACCGTGATCGTGATCGTCGTGGTCGTGGTCGTGGTCGTCGTGAGTATGGCCGAGCACGAGGTCACGATCGACCGGCTGGCCGTCGGTGTCGACGATCTCGATGTTGTGCAGCAGCCAGTCGAACGCCTTCTGCTTGCGGATCCCGGCGAGCAGTTCCGGCACGGCGTCGTTCTGCTCGTAGATCCGACGGACGTCTTTGGCCTTGCTGCCGAACTGGTACGCCATGCGGGCGTACTCGAGCTCGACGTCGGCGTCGGTGGCCTCGATCGCTTCGGCCTTGGCGACGGCCCGCAGGGCGAGATCGGTCCGGACCGAGACCTCGGCGGCCGGGCGGGCCTGGGCCATGAAGTCGTCCGGCGACTGGCCGGTGACCTGCAGCCACTGCTCGACCGAAATGCCCGACGCCTGAAGCTGGCGGGTGAGCTCGCTGACGTGGTTCTGGACCTGGGTCTCGACCATCGACTCAGGCAGCTCGACGTCGACCAGTTGCGCCAAGGCTTCGTTGACCTTGCCGCCGAGCGTGCGCCGGATGCCGTTGAGCTTGCGCTCGGTCAGCTGCTCGGTGAGGCTGGCGACCCACTCGTCGACGGTGTCGAACTCGCCCAGGTTGTCGGCCACCCACTCGTCGGTGAGCTCCGGAAGCTCGAGCGTCTGCACGGCCTTGACGGTGACGACGAAGTCGGCCGGCTCCTCGGTGCCCTTGGGCATCGCGTTGAACTCGAGCACGTCGCCTTCGGATGCGCCGGTGAGGCGCTCGTCGAAGTCTTCGGTGACCCAGCCTTTGCCGAGCTCGTAGCTCCAGTCCTCGGTGTTCAGGCCGACGACCTCTTCGCCGTCGCGCGTGACCACCAGGTCGAGCGTGAGGAAGTCGCCGGCTTCCGCTGGGCGGCCGGTGGCGACCAGCGTGCCGCCCTGCTTGAGTTCGGCCTGCTGTGCCTCGGCGATCTCGTCGGCGGTCGGCAGCGGCGAGTCGATCTCGATGCGCAGCCCGCCGTAGCCGGGCACCTCGACCTCGGGGCGGATCTCGCATTCGGCTTCGAACTCGACCGGGCCGTCGTCCTTGCCGGCGGTGAGCTCGATCTGTGGCGTCGCCACGAGATCGACGTCGTGCTCGCGCACGGCCTTGCTCAGATAGGCGGGAATCGATTCGTTGAGCGCCTGTTCCCGCGCCGGCGCGAGACCGATTCGGGCCTCGAGGATGCGCCGCGGCGCCTTGCCGTTGCGGAACCCCGGCAGCCGCACCTCGCGAGCGATCGTCTTGAACGCCTTGTCGATGTCCTTGTCGAATTCGGCCTCATCGACCTCGACGTACAACTTGACCTTGTTCCCCTCGAGGGGTTCGACCGAAGACTTCATATGAGGCCTAGGACTCTATCGGGGGCACTCGCGTAGACTCCCGGGCTGTGCCGATCTGGAAGCCCCACGCGCTGGCTGTGCCCCATCCCGAGCAACTCGACCTGAAGACGGGCGACCGGGTGCGCACCACCACCGACGTCAAGGGCGTGCCGCTCGGCACCGAGGGCAAGGTGCTGCTCGCCAACGGCTTCAACTGGCAGCGTTACCGGATCCTGTTCGACAACGGCGTCGAGGTCGGCGACCTCGACCACCGCCACCTCGAGCCGATCGGGCGTACCGCCAAGCGGCTGGCCCGCCGCGCCAAGCGCCGCTGACCCGCAGCCCTACTGCACGCGCAGACGGCGGCTCATCAGCCACCACGCCCACAACGCGAACACGACCGTCGTCGCCGCCAGACCGATCAGGTCGAGGTCGGTCGGGGTCAACCCGCGCAGCATCACGTCGCGCATGATCCGCACGCCGTAGGTGACCGGGAGCGCCCACGACACGGCCTTGACCGGGTAGCGCAAGGCGTCAAGGTCGAGGAAGAACCCCCCGAAGAACAGCCCGGCGAGCAGCGCCAGCATCGCGTACTGCACCGCCTGCGTCTCGGACCGGGCGAGCAGTGAGAGCACCATCCCCGCCCCGATCGAGGCAAGCACGAGGCCGCCCATGCCGATCACCAGCCAGACCAGCTCGCCGCGCATCGGCACGTCGAGGCCGTAGTGCACCGCGGCCACCAGCGCGGCGCCGACGAACGCCCCGATCAGCAAGTAGGCGAGGAACTTGCCGAGGAGCACCGGCCCAGCACCGATCGGGCCGACCCGGAACACCTCGAACAACCCGAGTGAGCGATCTTTCACGAGCCCCATCGCAGCAAAGGTCAACACCATGTGCTGGAGCAGCAACGCGATCGAGGCCGGGGCGAAGTAGTCGTTGACGCCGACGGTGTCGCGGATGATGTTGGCGGTCTCGCTGGCGAACGGTCGCACCAGCACCGCCGGATCGAGCGCCAACGCCTGGTCGGCGGCGCGCTCGATCGCCGTCACCGCCGCAGTGGCCGCCTCGATGTCGGCGACCGGGGCCGCCGTGCCCGCCGCGGCGATCCGGCGGGCGACCTGCTCGAGCTCGTCGACCGAAGTCGTCAGCGCGGCGAGCTGCTCGCGCTGCTGCTCGGTCTGCTCGACGCCCAGTTGCTCGACGACCTCACTCGTAGCCGTCGTCGCGGCCGACAGACCGGCGGCACCGGTCGCCAACCCGTTGGCGGCCGCCCGCACCTCGGCATCGTTGCCCGACGCGATCGCGGCCTGCAGACGGGCTGCCTCGTCGCCGACACGGGCGACGTTGTCGGCGACCGGTGCGAGTTGCTCCTGCGCCCCGGCGACGACCGCCTCGACGATCTGCGCGTTGAGCTCCTGCACCGCCACTTGGGCGGCGATCTCGACCGCGGTCTGCTGAATCGGGTCGAGCTTGTCGTGGATGATCCGCACGACAGCCTGCTCACCCTGCAGGACCGACTGGCCGGGACCCTCGGGGAGCACGACGACGACATCGACCTCGCCACGTTCGAGCCGCCGTTCGGCGCTGGCGAGGTCGGACCCGTAACCCTCGTTGGTGATGTAGTACTCGAGCTCGTCGGAGAAGCGCTCCATCGAGTCGACGTAGATCCCGTCCTCCGGGCCGACGAAGGCCGTGCGCAGCACCGCTTGCTGCTGGTCGTAACCGACCGCGAACATCAGCAGCACCAGGAAGGGGCCGGCGACGAGCACCAGCAACAGGCGCGGCTGGCGGAGAATGTCGACGATCTCCTTGCGCACGAAACCGGCCGTCTGGACGAGCGGTCGGGTGCGCCCGACGAGCGCCGGTCGCCCGGGCCTCGTGCTCACGCCGCGGCCTCGTGCTGGTGGTCGGCCTGCGCAGCGTCGACCAGGCTGATGAACACTTCGTCGAAGTCGAGCACGACCTCTTGCACGGTGCGGGTGCCAATCCCCCGCTGCTGCAGCTCGGCGAGCATGGTCGGCAGGGCCGCGCTGCACTCGTCGACGACGAACCGCAGGCGTTGCTGATCGACGTACTCGTACTTGCGGGCGGCGACGATCGCCGCCAACTCCGCGGCGGTGGCTCCGTCGAGCGGGCGTTCCGTTTCGACTTCGACGATGTGCCCGCCTGCTGCGGCGCGCCGCAAGTCGTCCGGCGACCCCACCGCGGCGAGATGGCCCCCGGCGAGCAGCCCCACGAGATCGCACTCGGCGGCCTCGCTCACGTGCTGGGTGGTGACGACGAACGTGTGGCCCTCGTCGGCGAGGGTGCGGAAGTGTTCCCAGAAGCGGCGCCGCAAGATCGGATCGATACCGGCAGTCGGCTCGTCGAGCAGCAGCACCGGCGGCCGGTGCACCAGCGTCGCCGCCAACGCGAGCCGGCGACGCATGCCGCCGGACGATTCGCTGACGAGCTTGCCGCCGTCGTCAGCCAGGTCGACCAGGTCGAGCACCTCGCGGAGGCGCTCACCGCGGCGAAATCGGACCCCGTTCAGGGAGGCATGAAAGTTGAGGTTCTCGCGCAACGACAGTTCATCGAACAGGGCCGGCTGCTGGGGCAGGTAGCCGATCGCCGCCCGGTCGCGGGCCCGCATCCGCGCCGGCGCCCGACCGAGCAGGCTGACCTCGCCGGCATCGGGCCGGTACACGCCGTTGGCCAGGCGCACAGTGGTGGTCTTGCCGCACCCCGACGGGCCGATCAGGCCGAAGATCGCACCGCGCGGAACGCGCAGGTCGAGGTCCTCGACCACCCAGCGGTCGTCGAACCGCTTCCCTGCCCCTTCGAAGGTGATTGCCCAGTCCTGCATGGTCGCATCCCAGACCCGCAGGCCTGTGGGCCGAGCGGGTACCCCCACGCGGTCCTGCCGAAACGGCGGCATGCCGGGACCCCCACACGCCGACCGGTAGCGTGGCGGCGCACGGGATGTAGCGCAGCTTGGTTAGCGCACCTGCTTTGGGAGCAGGGGGCCGTGGGTTCGAATCCCACCATCCCGACCAGCCGGCGCAGCGCCGTGTTGCGATGCCCGTCTACCACCAGTGTTAGACGATCGGGCCGCCCTGCGTCGCCGGCTGTCACGGTCCGTGGTGACGGACGACACACCGCCATGTAAGGCTCCGTAACAAATGTCAGCGCGTCACCCCAGCGTAACGCCTACTTACAAGCCGCTTACGTCCATATTTTATCAAGCTCTGACATACGGCACCGATATCAGCGCCGCTCGGGCACAGGCCCGGCAGCGCCGAGGAGGGCGAAATGGGACGTATGCGGCGGGTGGCTTTGGGGTGCGGCGCGATCGCGGCCGTGCTCGGGGGCACGCAGATCGCACTCGGGGCCGGTGAGGCCACGTCGGGAACCGCGTTCGTGCCGATCGTGCCCTGCCGCCTGCTCGACACGCGCCCCGGAACGGACAACATCGGCCCGCGCGCGCACCCGGTCGGCCCCGACGACACGCTGATTACGAACGTTTGGGGTGACAACGGCAACTGCTCCGTGCCGACGCTCGCCAGCGCGGTGTCCGCCAACGTCACGGCGGTGGGCGGCACGGCCCCCAGCTACCTGACGCTCTACCCGGCCGATGCGGCGAGCCGACCCAAGGCCTCGAACCTCAACTGGGTGCCCGGTGCCCCGCCGACGCCGAACAAGGTCGACGTCAAGCTCGCCGTCGCCGACGGCCGCCTGGCGATCTTCAACAAGAACGGGAACGTCGACGTGGTCGTCGACCTCGTCGGCTACTACATCCCGGTCCCGACCAGCACCGGTCCCGACCAGCCCGGGGCGCCCGGTGCCCCCGGATCGGCCGGCCCCCAGGGACCCGCCGGCGACGACGGTGCCCAAGGCCCCGCCGGACCCGCCGGACCCGCAGGGCCCGCTGGAGCGGACGGCGCCGACGGCAAACCCGGACCGCAAGGCCCGGCCGGACCCGCTGGAGCGGACGGCGCCGACGGGAAACCCGGACCGCAAGGCCCGGCTGGACCCGCTGGAGCGGACGGCGCCGACGGCGAACCCGGTCCGGCTGGCGAGGACGGACTCAGCGCGTTCGAGATCTGGCGCCAGAACGGCAACGCCGACCGCTCACTCGCCGAATTCCTCACCTCCCTCACCGGACCCGCCGGTCAGGCCGGCCCACAAGGCCCGGCAGGGGTCGATGGTGTCGATGGTGCCGACGGACCGGTCGGCCCGCAAGGCCCCGCCGGCCAGACCGGCCCGCAGGGCCCTGCCGGCCAGGACGGACTCAGCGCGTTCGAGATCTGGCGTCAGAACGGCAACGCCGACCGCTCACTCGCCGAATTCCTCACCTCCCTCACCGGCCCCCAAGGCCCCGCCGGCCCGACCGGCTTGAGTGCGTTCGCACTCTGGAAACTCGACCATCCGGACGGCACCCTCGCCGAGTTCTTCGAATCGATCACCGGCCCGCAGGGCCCTGCCGGTCCCGCGGGCACCCCCGGAGCAGCTGGCGAGCAGGGTCCTGCCGGCCCGGCTGGGCCAGCCGGCCCGCAAGGCCCCGCGGGGCCCGCGGGCGCAGACGGCGAGCGCGGTCC
>JAEZFY010000135.1 GCA_023417265.1 Actinomycetes bacterium
ACGGTGACCTGCGCATCGGCGCCGGCCTCGATGACGAGCCGCGGGCGCACGAGCGCGTGCTCGGCGGGGATCCGGTGGGTCACGACGATCGGCTCGGACACCGTCGCCCCAGCGGGCACCGTGACCCGGACCGTGACGGCGCCGTCGCGGTTGAGTTCGGCGAACACGTCGGGGGTGGGCTCGTCGGCGAACAGGTCGGGCACCTGCGAAGCGGCGGTCAGCACGGTGACCAGGGCTGCGCCGGTGTCACCGGACACGACGGGAGCGCAGTCGACCGGCCGGTAGGCGCCGAGGTCGAGTTCGCCGATCCGGCTGTAGCGCCAGATCTCCTCGTCGGTGGTGGGCAGCGTCACCGCGGTGAGCGCGTCGGGGGGCGAGACGGACATCGCCGCCAAATTCTACTACCGGCGTAGTGCTAATGCCCCGGCCCGCTGGCCAAGCGCCACGTCAACCGCGGCGACGGAACAACTTGCGCAGGCGCCCCGGCCGGCGGGCGTCGGCCAGCTCGGCGTGAACCTGGGCACCCGCAGCGTTGACGATCTGCTCGGCGGCGTCAAGCAGCGCGGCTGCGCTGCCGTCGTCGAGTCCGGGTGGCTCGGGTGGTGTGCTCGGCACGACCAACGAGCCGTGCGTCCACGCCACATCGGCCAGCCGGCGCTCGTACTTCGGGCAGTTGTCCGGGCACCGCCAGGGCGCGTCGGGTGCCAGGTCGAGATTGCACTTGCGGACCGTGTCGCCGCTCGGGTACGTGCGGCTCTCGAAGTTCTTGCACTCCGTCCGCATCGGCATGCGGCCAGATTATCGACCCCCGGTGCGGCTTCCCGGGGCGCTACGACATGTACAACCCGGCGATGTCGGGCAGCCCGCGTGGTTCGGCGAGCGGGTCGGGATCGGGGCATGGCGTCTCGATCGGCTGGCCGGGCGCCCACGGCTGCGCGCACGGGCGATCGTCGTAGGCGGCAACCTGCCGCGAGATCCAGTCGGCCGAACCGAACGCCCCGAGCCGGGTGAGGTGGATGCCGTCGGACGTGAACCACCCGGACGCCTCGAGCGTGTACGTGTGGTAGTCCCAGATGCGCACGTCGGGGTACTCGCCTGAGGCGACCTTGGCGTACAACACCTCGTTCATGATCGCGTAGTACTCGCCGAGCCCGCCGTACGTCACGTTCGAGCGGAACGTGCTCCAGGCGATGTGCCGGAAGCCCTTCGCGCGGGCGGCCGCGACCACGGTGTCGAAGTCGTCGGAGAAGCGCTGCCACCAGTCGTCGTAGCCAGTGCCGATGACGAGCACGTCCTCCGGCCCGACCGCCGGGAGCGCGGCGATCTCGCTGATCACCGTGCGCGGGCGGTAGCCCTCACGGCCACGACACGAGGGTGCGACGAGCCGCCGGCACGACTCCATCCGGTGGTCGACGACGAAGCCCTGCAACCCCGACAAGCCGCCGTTCCAACGGATGCCGGCGAGCGCCGAGTCGGTGATGATCGTGACCTTGCGGGGCGGCGGCAGGTCGTTGAGCGGCGGCGGCTCGACCGCTTCGGCCGGGCCGCCGGTGAACCACCCCGTGACGTCGATCACGACGTGCGTCGCGGCCAGCGTGCGGGCTTGGATGCCGCGTTCGGACGCAGCGACGATCGCCGCGTGGGCAACCGTGAGTTGCGCAGACGGGTAGTTGACGGACGACGTGCCGGCCACCGGCGCGCCGGCCGCGGCGAGCACCAGCCAGCCGGCATCCTCGGTGGCGGTCACGGTGGCGTTGACGGCGAGCGCGGCAATGCCGCCGCCCGGCGCACCGAGCGCGTCGGTGTCGACAGCGAACTCGCGCCCGCCCTTATCCCAGAGGCGCGGCCCGCCCGTGGCGGTGCGCGTGTCGACCAGCCGGAACGGGTCGGCCGGGACGAAGAGGCCCTCGCTCGTCGCCCTCGCCGACGGTCCGGTGAAGTAGCCGAGCAGGTCGACGATCACGTGGTTGCCGTTGCGGGTGAAGACGTCGAACGTGGCGTCGGCCACGGGCACGATCACCGCCGCGGCACGGGCCTGCCCGGCCCGATCGGCGTTCAGCGACGAGGCGTTCGGCCGGGCGGTGCCGGTGGGGTAGGCGCTGAAGACATCGGGGCCGTTGGTCTGATCGGTGGTGACGTTGACCACCACGGCGCCGGCGTCGGCCGGTACGCCGGCCGCCGCGGTGTCGACCGTGACGGCCGCACCCGGTGCCGGTCGTTGCGTGCTGCGGGTGTCGACGAGCCGCTCGCCCGGGAGCGCGACGAACCGCCCGGCCCGCGTGCTCGTCACCGGCACGAAGTACCCGGTCACGTCGAGGACGACGTGCGCCGAAGCGAGCGTGAACGCGGTCACGCTCCCGTCGCCGAGTCGGGTGAGTTGGAGGTTGGCGATCACGTCGCCGGTGCGGTAGTTGAGCGTGGACGCGGTCGGCCGTTCGGTGCCGTGGGGGAACAAGGTGACGTAGCCGGGTGCTTGGGCGTCGACCGCGGTGACCGTGAGCGCCGCCGCCACGGCGACGGCGTCGACGCCGCACCGGCCGGCGACCTCGACGTCGATCTCGCTGCGCGCGGCCGGCGCCGGCGTGGCCACGGAGGCAGCGCCACGGGTGTCGAGCAGGCGGCACGGCTGGACGGGCACGAACCGAGTGGTCGGGTGCTCGGCCGGAGGAGGGGGAGCTACTGGCGGTGTGCTCGCGGCGGCTGGACCGGCGCTCGCCGCCGATCCCACGGTGAGCATTGCTGCGGCCACGCACAGTGGCCAGCGCCGACGCGCCAGAGCCTGCATTCCCAACCCCTTCCCCGTGAACCGTCCCGTGAACCCTGCCAGGCGGCAGGCGTCAGCCGACGGATCCCTCCATCTGCAGCTCGATCAGGCGACTCCACTCGACCGCGTACTCCATCGGGAGCGTGCGCGTGATCGGCTCGATGAACCCGTTGACGACCATGCCGATCGCCTGTTCTTCCGAGAGGCCGCGGCTCTGCAGGTAGAAGATCTGCTCGTCGGCGATCTTCGACACGGTGGCCTCGTGCCCGATCTGGGCGTCGCGGGCGCCGACTTCCATGTAGGGCAGCGTCTTCGACACCGAGTCCTCGTCGAGGATCAGGGCGTCGCACTGCACGTGGCTCTTGCAGCCCGAGGCACCCTCGTCGACGCGGACCAGGCCGCGGTAGGTGGTGATGCCACCGTCCTTGCTGATCGACTTGGAGACGATCTTCGACGACGTGTTCGGCGCCGCGTGGACCATCTTCGCCCCGGCGTCCTGATGCTGGCCCTCGCCGGCATAGGCGACCGACAACACCTCGCCGGTGGCGTACTCGCCGACCAGGTACACCGACGGGTACTTCATCGTCAGCTTCGAGCCGATGTTGCCGTCGATCCACTCCATGTGGCCGTGGGCTTCGACCCGCGCCCGCTTGGTGACCAGGTTGTAGACGTTCGGCGACCAGTTCTGGATGGTGGTGTAGGTGACTCGGGCGTGCGGCTTGACGATGATCTCGACGACCGCCGAGTGCAGCGAGTCGCTCGAGTACACCGGGGCCGAGCAGCCTTCGATGTAGTGCACCTGGCTGCCTTCGTCGGCGATGATCAGCGTGCGCTCGAACTGGCCGGCGTTCTCGGAGTTGATCCGGAAGTACGCCTGCAGCGGCATCTCGCAGTTGACACCCGGCGGGATGTAGATGAACGAACCGCCGGACCACACGGCGGTGTTGAGCGCGGCGAACTTGTTGTCGCCGGGCGGGATGACCGTGCCGAAGTACTCCTTGACGAGGTGCGGGTACTCGCGCAGGGCGGTGTCCATGTCGCAGAACAGGATCCCCTGCTGTTCGAGGTCCTCACGGTTCTTGTGGTACACGACCTCGGATTCGTACTGGGCGGTGACGCCGGCGAGGTACTTGCGCTCGGCTTCGGGAATGCCGAGCTTCTCGTAGGTCTTCATCATCTCGGCGGGCAGTTCGTCCCACTCGTCGACCTGCTCGCCTTTGGGGCGCAAGTAGTAGTAGATGTCCTGGAAGTCGATGTCAGGCATGTTGACCGCGAACCACTCGGCCATCGGCTTGCGTTCGAACAGCTTGAGCGCCCGCAAACGCTTGTCGGTCATCCACCGCGGCTCGCCCTTCCACCACGAGATCTGGTCGACGACGCCCTGATTGAGACCCTTCTCGGGGGCGAAGGCGTACTCGACCTCGTCGGACCACCCCAGGTCGTACTTGCTGAGATCGAGATCGAACGTGGTCATCGCAGGCTCCAAGCGGCAGGGAGGATTTGCACTACCGCCATAGTAACAATCCCCTTCCCGCGATGCTCAGGGGCACCGCACGCCCCGGCGGCATCGACGATCAGGGCGCCCGGCGCCTTCAGGCCGTTTCGGCGGCCGGTGCCAGCCCGAGCTCGGTGATCGATTGCTCGCGCATCAAGTACTTCTGGACCTTGCCGGTCACCGTCATCGGGAACTCGTCGACGAGGCGCACGTAACGGGGGACCTTGAAGCGCGCGATCCGGCCCTCGCAGAACGCGGCGACGTCGGCCTGCGTCAACGTCGCGCCGGGCCGCACCTGGACCCACGCCATCAGCTCCTCGCCGTATTTCGGGTCGGGCACGCCGATCACCTGCACGTCGACGATGTCGGGGTGCGTGTAGAGGAACTCCTCGACCTCGCGGGGGTACACGTTCTCGCCGCCCCGGATCACGAGGTCCTTGATCCGACCGACGATGTTGACGTAGCCGTCGTCGGCCATCACCGCGAGGTCGCCCGTGTGCATCCATCCCTCGGCGTCGATCGGTCCTCCCGAAGCGTCGCGGCCGCTGCGCTCCGGGTTGTTCCAGTAGCCGCGCATCACCGAGTAGCCGCGTGTGCAGAACTCGCCGACACTGCCGCGCGTGAGCGTCGCCCCCGTCTCGGGGTCAGCGACGCGGATCTCGACGTGCGGGTGGGCGCGCCCGACCGTCGCCGTGCGGTGGTGCAGGGAGTCGTCGGGCAGCGTCTGGGTCGACACCGGCGACGTCTCGGTCATCCCGTAACAGATCGTGACGTCGGTCATGTGCATACGCTCGACGCACGCCTTCATGACCTCCACCGGGCACGGCGAACCGGCCATCACCCCGGTGCGCAGACTGGTCAGGTCGTAGGCGGCGAAATTGTCGAGCCCGAGTTCGGCGATGAACATCGTCGGCACCCCGTACAGGGCGGTGCACCGCTCGGCCTGTACCGCGGCGAGGGTGGCCGCCGGGTCGAACGCCTCGGCCGGGATCACCATCGTCGCCCCGTGGGTGGTGCAGCCGAGGTTGCCCATCACCATCCCGAAGCAGTGGTAGAAGGGCACCGGGATGCACAACCGGTCGGCGGCCGTGAAGCCCTGCCGACGGGCCGTGAAGTAGCCGTTGTTCAAGATGTTGCGGTGCGTCAGTGTGGCCCCCTTGGGGAACCCGGTGGTGCCTGACGTGTACTGGATGTTGATCGGGTCGTCGGGCTCGAGCGCGGCCCGGCGGGCGGTCAGCGCGGCGTGGTCGGCGGCCCCCTCTCCGGCAACGAGTGCGTCCCAGTCGGCGTCCCAGAAGAAGATCGCGCGCTCGAGCGCCGGCACGTCGGGGCCCACGCTGGTGAGCATCGCCCGGTAGTCGGACGTCTTGAAGCTCGGTGCCGCGAACACCATCCGGCACCCCGACTGATTGAGCGCGTAGGCGAGCTCGTGCGTTCGATACGCCGGGTTGACGTTGACGAGGATCACGCCGATCTCGGCGGTGGCGTACTGGAGCAGTGTCCATTCGGCGTAGTTCGGGCTCCACAGACCGACCCGCTCGCCGGCGGCGAGGCCGAGCCCCATCAGCGCCCCGGCGAGCCGCTCGACGCGCTCACCGAACTCGGCGTACGTCCAGCGGACACCCTGGTGGCGCGCCACCAGCGCGTCGTTGCCACCGTGGGCCGCAATCGTGCGCGCCAGATTGGCGCCGATCGTCTCGTCTAGCAGGGCCACATCGGTGGGCCCGGCGTCGATCGCCAGCAACGGTTCGTCAGCGGCCATGCGCGATGTTGGCAGTTCGGCGGGACCGTCGTCGCCGCCGACACCCGACGTGCCCGGCCACAGGTCCGGGCAGCCGTCAGGCGGCGTCGTCGCGGACGTCGATGCGCGGGGCCATGCGGGCGTCGACGCGCACGTCGAGATCGGCGTCGACCGGTGCGTCGAGCTCGATGAAGATGCACTCGCCGGGACACACCTCGGCGGCCTTGATCACCGCCGGCACGTGACGCACGGGCACCACCGCGAGGCTGCCGGAACTGCCCGGGTCGTTGAGCACCTGGCCGGCTTCGACGACATAGGCGATGCCGTCCTCGAGCAGCGTGAACACGTCGTGGCAGTGGTCTTCGCAGAGCCCGTCACCCGTGCACAGGTCCTGGTCGATCCACACACGCATGCGCCGTCAACCTATCCCCTACCCTCCACATCCATGTCTGTGTCCGAGCCGCTCGCCCAGCACGTCGCGCACACCTGGCAGCGCCCGTCGGGGCCGTTCGACGACCCGTTCGCGTGGCTACGCGACCGCGACGACCCGGCGACGATCGCCTACCTCGAGGCCGAGAACGCGTACGCCGACGCGTAGTTCGCCGAGCATGCCGAGCTCGTCGAGTCGGTGTTCGAGGAAATCAAGCGGCGCACCCAGGAAACCGACACGGCTGCCCCGGTGCAGGTCCACAACGACCACGGCGACGACTGGTGGTACGCCACGAGCATGGTCGAGGGGTTGGCCTACCCGCTCCACCAGCGCGGCCGTTCGGCGGCCACCGCCACCGAGCAGCTGGTGCTCGACCAGAACCTCGAGGCGGCCGGACACGAGTTCTTCGACCTCGGCACGTTCGAGATCAGCCCGGATCATCGCTTCGTCGCGTGGTCTGCCGACACGGCCGGAAACGAGCACTACACGTTGCGCATCCGCGAGATCGACGGCGGCACCGACCTCGCCGACGAGCTCCACGACACCACATGGGCGGGCACCGCGTGGTCCGGCGACGGGCAGTACCTGTTCTATGTGATGGCCGACGCCCAGGAGCGCCCGTTCCGCGTGATGCGTCACCGGCTCGGCACCCCGCAGGCCGACGACGTCGAGGTGTTCCGCGATACCGACGAGCGCTTCTACGTGGGCATCGGCGCGACCCGCAATGGCGCCGCGATCGTGATCGAGACGAGCAGCAAGCTCTCCTCGGAAGCCTGGTTGATCGACGCCGCCCGGCCCACCGACGCCGCCACCCTCGTACAGGGCCGGCAACCCGACCTGGAGTACCACGTCGACCATTGGGGCGACCGGCTCGTCATCCACACCAACCTCGACGCCGAGGACTTCCGGGTGATGACCGCCCCGCTCGACGCGCCGACCGAGTGGACCGAGCTGATCGGCCACGTGCCCGGTCGCCGGATCGCCGCGATCGAGACGTTCGCGGCGCACCTCGCCGTGCTCGAGTGGGCGGGCGCCCAGCCGCAAGTGCGCATCGTCGACCGCGACGGTGCCGGCCACATACTGACGGTCGACCTCGAGCCGCACGATGTCGGCTTCGGGCCGAACGAGGTGTGGGACACCCAGGTCGTGCGGCTCACCCACGTGTCGCTCACCGTGCCGGCCCGCGTGATCGACGTCCACGTGCACACCGGCACGACCGACCTGGTCAAGCAGACCCCCACCCCGAACGTCGACCTCACCGCCTACACGGCGCAGCGCCTGTGGGCGACCGCCGGCGACGGCACCCAGGTGCCGGTCGACATCGTGCACCACCGCGACACGCCGCTCGACGGCACGGCCCCGATGGTCGTGTACGCCTACGGGTCGTACGAGGCGTCGATGCCGCCGTGGTACTCGATCGCCCGCTTGTCGTTGCTCGACCGCGGCTTCGTGTGGGCGCTCGCCCACCCGCGCGGCGGGGGCGAGCTGGGGCGCCGCTGGTACCTCGACGGCAAGCTGCTGCACAAGCGCAACACGTTCACCGACACGCTTGCCTGCTGCGAGCACCTCGTCGCTCGCGGGGTCGCCCACAAGGACCGCGTCGCCGTGCGCGGCGGTTCGGCGGGCGGGCTGCTGGTCGGCGCGTGCGTCACGATGGAACCCGAGCGCTTCGCCGCAGCGGTCGCCGAGGTTCCGTTCGTCGACGTCGTCACCACGATGAGCGACCCGACGCTCCCGCTGACCGCCACCGAGTGGGACGAGTGGGGCGACCCGCGCGAGCAGCCGTACGCCGACTACATCCGCGGCTACTCGCCGTACGACAACACCGAGCCGGCCGACTATCCGGCGCTGTACATCACCGCCGGGCTCAACGACCCGCGCGTGAGCTTCCACGAACCGGCCAAGTGGACGGCCAAGCTCCGGGCCGTGCGCACCAACGCCAAGCCGATCCTGCTGCGCACCGAGATGGGGGCCGGCCACGCCGGGCCGAGCGGACGCTACGACGCGTGGCGCGACGAGGCCCGGGTGCTCGCGTTCCTGATCGAGAACGTGTAGCTCAACCGCCCGCCACCGCCACACCGGCGAGCGCCAGCAGCACGACGTTGCGGCCCACGTGGCCCCACCCGAGCGGCTTCGCCGACCGCGCCCCGAAGCACGCGCACGGTGGGTGCCGGTCGGCGCGCAGGTGCACGGCGATCAACACGGTGAAGGCGATCAGCATCGCGAGCGCGGCCGCGGCCGGCCACGGGCGCCACAGCTGGACGACGAGCAACGCGCCGACGACCAGCTCGACGAACGGGACGACGGCCGCCACCGGCCCGCCCACACCCAACCCGGCAGCCTGGGCCGACCAGCCCCGACCGGCCGCCAACTTGGATGCCCCGGCGACGACGAACGTCACCCCGACCACGATTCCGGCGACGACCGCCAGCGCGCTCACGCCGGGGCGGCCGCGAGATCGATGGTGAGGCCCTCACGGGCGGCGAGCACCTCGAGCCCCGGCGCGCACGCGTTGGCGGCGGCCACGAGCCGGTCGATCTGGTCGTCCGAGTGGGTCGGGTCGTGGTGGTACAAGGCGAGCGAACGCACCCCACACTCCTTCGCCACCCACACCGCGTACTCGACGGTGGAGTGCCCCCACGTGGAGCGCTGGGCGAACTCGGGGCGCGTGTACTGCGCGTCGTGGATCAGCAGGTCGACGCCATCGCACAACTCGCGCACCTCGTCGGTGGTGGTGTAGACGTCGACGCCGGGCTGCTGATGATCGCTCAGGTAGGCCACGGTGCGACCGCCCCACTCCAAGCGGAAGCCGAGCGTCGGGCCGATGTGCGGTACGTAGCGGGCCATCACGTCGACGCTGCCGATCGCGAACGATGAGGCGCCGATCGAATGGAACGTCACGCTGCCCGGGAAGGCGTCGAGGCCGACCGGGAACAGCGGGGGTCGCAAGATCGCCGAGAGCACCTCGCCGATCGAGCCGTCGCCGACCGAAGGGTGGGTGTGGTCTCCGTCGGGCTCGGGGGCGTACACGTCGAGCGTGCCGCCCTCGCGCAGGATCGGCGGGAAGAACGGCAACCCTTGGATGTGGTCCCAGTGGGCGTGGCTGAGCAGGCACGTGCCGCGGAACGGACGGGCGTCATCGCAACGCATACCGAAGTAGCGCGCTCCGGTGCCGAGGTCGAGCAGGATCGAATCCTGACCCGGGACGTCGACGGCTACGCACGACGTGTTGCCCCCGTACCGGGCGACCTCGTCGCCTTGGCATGGCGTCGAACCGCGCACCCCGAAGAACGTGACCTGCATGGCATCCCCGTTGATCGCGCCACGGTATCGAGCGGCCGGATTCGCCGGAGCAGCCGGGCGCCTGTGACTCGCGTCACATGCTGCCCGACGCGGAGGATCAGGCGAGCGCAGCGGCGGCGGCCGCGACCCCGCTCGCGCCGAACGGGGCGTCGAGCCGAGCGAGCGCGGCCTCCACCACCCCGAGCACCCCGAGCACCGACGGAGCGCTGACGTAGCCCATGTGCCCGATGCGGAACGAGCGTGCCGCGAACGCTCTCAGCCCGATGCCGAGCGTGACCCCGAACTCGGATCGGCAGACGCTGCGCAGCAACTCGGCATCGAGTGCGCCGGTACCGATCGTGGTGACCGCGTTCGACTGCTCGGCCGGGACCTGACAGTTCAACGCCAGCCCGTCGGGCGTCGCCCACGCGTCGACGGCCGCGCGCACGGCACCGGCGAGCGCGGCGTGGCGGGCCCACACGTTGTCGAGACCCTCGGCGTGGATCAACGATGCGGCCTCGCGGAGGGCGAAGATGTGGTTCACCGGCGGCGTCCCGGCGTACCGCAGGTAGTGCGCCGAGCGGTCACGGCGCGTGGTCCACGACCAGTACCACGTGCGCGCGCCGCCGCGCTCGGCCGCCGCGCGGTGGGCATCGAGGGCCTTCGGCCCGGCCCACACGAGGCCCAATCCGGGGGGCGTCATCATGCCCTTCTGCGAGGCGGCGACGGTGACGTCGACACCCCACGCGTCCATCCGGTACTCCTCGCACCCGAGCGAGGCGACGGCGTCGATCATCAACAGTGCGGGGTGGCCGGCGGCATCGATCGCGGCGCGCACGGCGGGCACGTCGGTTCGCGCCGACGAGGCCGTGTCGACGTGGGTGGTGAGCACGGCCCGGATGGTGTGCTGCGGGTCGCCGGCGAGCCGGTCGTGGATGGTCTGCGGGTCGACCGCACGCCCCGGCGGCGCGTCGATCAGCTCGACCTCACACCCCAGCCGGGCGGCCATCTCGCCCCAGCCGGCGGCGAACACGCCGCAGTTGGCCACCAGCACCTTGTCGCCGGGCAGGAGCGTGTTTGCCAACGCCATCTCCCACGCACCGTGGCCGTTGCTGATGGCGATGAACTGCTCGGCGCCGCCGGCGAGGCTGGTGCCGACGATCGGCGGGAGCAGCTCCCACAGCGTGTCGCTGACCTCGATCAGCTCGCCCTCGTAGATGTCGGGGATCGGCCGGGCGAACGCGGCGAGCACCTGCGGCGGCATGATCGACGGGCCCGGGATGGCCACCGTCTGCGGCCCGAACGACAGGTTCGGCGTGTTGCGAGTCACCGGGCCGATACTGCCACGACCGCCAGGGGCAGCCCCTAGCCTCGACGAGATGGCGCACGAGTTCATCTACACCTGCCACAAGCTGGCGCGGCACTACCCGCCCGACCGGACGGTGCTCGAGAACATCTCGCTCTCGTTCTACCCGGGCGCCAAGATCGGCGTGATCGGCTCGAACGGCGCCGGCAAGTCGTCGCTGCTCAAGATCATGGCCGGGCTCGACGACGGCTACTCCGGCACGGCCCGCCTCACCCCCGGGTTCTCCGTGGGCTATCTCCCCCAGGAGCCGCAACTCGACCCGAGCAAGGACGTCAAGGGCAACGTCATGGACGGCGTCGCCCAGGTGCAGGCGATCATCGACGAGTACAACGCGTTGATGGCCCAGGGGGCCGACCCCGACGCCGACTACGACAAGATCGGCAAGCGCCAGGCCGAACTCGAAGACAAGATCGCCGCCGCCGACGCGTGGTCGCTCGAACGCAATGTCGAGATCGCCATGGACGCCCTGCGGTGCCCGCCCGACGACGCCGACGTCACCACGCTGTCGGGTGGCGAGCGCCGCCGCGTGGCGCTCGCCCGGCTGCTGCTCAGCCGCCCCGACCTGCTCCTGCTCGACGAGCCCACCAACCACCTCGACGCCGAGTCGGTGTACTGGCTCGAGCGCTTCCTGCAGGACTACCCGGGTGCCGTGATCGCGATCACCCACGACCGCTACTTCCTCGACAACGTCGCCCAGTGGATCCTCGAACTCGACCGCGGGCGCGGGTTCCCGTTCGAGGGCAACTACTCGTCGTGGCTCGAGCAGAAAGAAGCTCGCCTGGCCCAGGAGCAGAAGGCCGACAACAACCGTCTGCGCTCGCTCCAGCGCGAGCTCGAATGGGTGCGCATGGCCCCCAAGGCCCGCCAGGCCAAGGGCAAGGCCCGCCTCGCCGCCTACGAGAAGTTGCAGGCCGAGGCCGAGGCCGCGTCCGGCCAGGACCAGCGGCTCGAGATCGCGATCCCGCCCGGCCCGCGACTCGGCAACACGGTCATCCGCGTCGAGGGGCTCACCAAGGCGTTCGGCGACAAGGTCCTGTTCGAGAACCTGTCGTTCGATCTCCCGCCGGCCGGCATCGTCGGCGTGATCGGGGCCAACGGCGCCGGCAAGACGACCTTGTTCCGGCTGATCACCGGCCAGGAGCAGCCGGACGGCGGCTCGATCACGATCGGCGACACCGTGTCACTGTCGTACGTCGACCAGTCGCGCGACTCACTCGACGACAGCGCCACCGTCTACGACGAGATCACCGGCGGCGTCGAGCACTTGATCGTCGGGCAGGGCGCCAACAAGCGCGAGATCCACGGCCGGGCGTACGTGTCGAGCTTCATGTTCAAGGGCACCGACCAGCAGAAGCCGGTCGGCAAGCTGTCGGGTGGCGAGCGCAACCGCGTCCACCTCGCCAAGCTGCTCAAGGCCGGCGGCAACGTGCTCCTGCTCGACGAGCCCACCAACGACCTCGACGTCAACACGCTGCAGGCGTTGGAAGCCGGGCTGGAGTCGTTCCCCGGCTGCGCCGTCGTGATCAGCCACGACCGCTGGTTCCTCGACCGGATCGCCACCCACGTACTCGCGTTCGAAGGCGACAGCGAGGTGCGCTGGTTCGAGGGCAACTTCAGTGAGTACGAGGACTACAAGCGCAAGGTGCTCGGCGAGAACCCCGAGCAACCCCACCGCATCAAGTACAAGAAACTCGCCTGACCCGAGAACCGCAAGCGGGTCACCTGGCGACGTCGGTGGGGTGCCGACCGGCGAACTGTCCGAGCAAGTCGGCGATCGGGAGGGCCGGGCTGAACAGGAAGCCCTGGGCGACGACGCACCCGAGTTCGCTCAAGGCGTCGGCCTGCGCCGAGGTTTCGACGCCCTGGGCGACGACCCGGTACCCGAGTCCGTCGGCCAGCCCGATGATCGTGGCCGCCAGCTGGCGGTCGCGCCGGCTGTCGGCGACGCCGGCCACGAACGCCCGGTCTATCTTCAACTCGTGGACGTCGATCGTCTGGAGGCGAGCCAGCGAGGAGTGGCCGGTGCCGAAGTCGTCGATGCTGATCCGCACGCCGCGGGCGGCAAGCCGCCGCAGCGTGGCGAGCACCTCGGCGCTCGGCTCGGCCATGTCGTTCTCGGTCATCTCGATCGTCAGCATCGATGCCGGTGCGCCGCCGGCGTCGAGCAGATCGGCCACCGACCCGGCGAAGGCGACGTCACCGAGGGCCCGCATCGACACGTTCACCGCCACCGGCAGGTCGAGGCCACACGCCTGCGCCCGGCCGATCGCTTCGAGACCCTGACGGATCATCTCGGTGGTGAAGGCAGCGGTCGATTCCGACATCAGGACGACATCGAGGAACGCCTCCGGAGTCAGCAGCCCGAACTCGGGATGCCGCCAGCGCACCAACCCCTCGGCGCCGACCAGCACCCCCGAACGGATGTCGACCTGGGGCTGGAAGTACAGCTCGAATTCGTGGTTGGCGAGCGCCGACTCGACCGCTGCGGTGAGCGACAGGCGGATCGTCGACGAACGGTCGAGGCTGTCGTCGAACACCCGCCACGGCTCGCCGGCGGTCTTCGCCGCGTACATGGCCAGATCGGCGTGACGCATCAGCGTCGCCCGGTCCGAGCCAGCGTGCAGGAAGGCCACACCGGTCGACACGGCGAGCACCAAGCGCACGCCGGAGACCTCGATCGGTCGTGCGGTCTCGGCCCCGATCGCCGCCAGCCGAGACTCGAGTTCGGTCACGGTCGGCGCCTCGCGGGCGATCACCGCGAACTCGTCCCCACCCAGCCGGAACAGCGAGTCGGCCGGCCCGATCGTGTTCGCCAGACGGCCCGCGACGACGCCCAGGACAAGGTCGCCGGCCTCGTGGCCGAGCGTGTCGTTGACCTCCTTGAAGCGGTCGAGGTCGAGCATCAACAGCACCAACTGCTCACCGGCGTCGATCGCCGCGCTGAGCCGTTCGACGAGCGCCAGCCGGTTGGGCAAGCCGGTGAGCGCATCGGTGCGGGCCAGCTCGGCGAGCCGTCGGGACTGCTCCTTCGCCACGGTGACGTCGAAGAAGAAGCCGCGGATCATCCGCCGCCCCGTCTCGTCGAGCCCGACCTTGGCGACGTCGCGGATCCACACCCACGACCCGTCGGCGTGGCGCAGACGGCCGGTACGGTCGATGACGTCGCCCGGCCGGATGGAGTCGACGTCGATCCAGAACGAGGCGACATCGTCGGGATGGATCAGCGACCGGAACTCGAGCGACCGCCACTCGTCGAGCGTGTAGCCCATGATCGCTTCGATGTCGCCGTCGACGTCGGCGACCCACCCGCCGTCGAGGTCGCCGACCGACACCACCGCGTCGGCTTGCTGGAGCGCAGCCCGCAGGTCGTCGGTGAGCGCCCGGCTGGCCCGCAACACCCGGCGCTGGCCGATCGCGGCCGCCGCGCCGACGGCGGCGACCGCAGCCACCTGGGCGAACGGCCAGAGCCGCGGATGCCAGGCGGCGAGCAGCACGTTCACCGCAAGCGTCACCGCGCACCCGGCCAGCACCCACCCCGGCAGTAGGGCGAACTGGCGCCGCCATCGTGGCGACGGGCGCGCGTCGCGCCGGGCAGCACCACCACCGTGCTCGACCCCGCCGTCCGCGCTCACCACTAGCGAGGCTAATGGCTGCTGGCGACCGATCGGATCGCTCGCCGAGGCGCTCGCAGCGCGCGTTCAGTCGGGCAGTTTGGGCGTCTCGAAGGCGGCGTCGCGACCGAGCAGCGATCCGCGCGTCACGGCCCCCGACCCGAACCGCTGGCGCAACTCGTCGAGCGTGCGGTCGAGCCCGTCGGTGGGCTTGGTGCCGAACGACAGCGTGAGTTGCGTGGCGTCGTCGGCGGCGCCGGCGTCGACGAGGTCGCCGACGGACACGCCCACCAGCGAACTTCCCCGCGTCCGGACGGAATCGGCCTCCTCGCGCAGCAACGCCACCGCGACCTCGGCGAGCACCGTGGTGTTGTCGCTCGCGTGCGCGAGCGTGCGCGCGCGTGTGATCGCGACCATGTCGCCGAAACGCAACCGCAGCGTCACCGTGCGTCCGCGCCGGCGGGCGGCGCGCAGGCGACCGGCGACCTTGTCGACGAGTCCGAGCAGGACGGGCTCGATCTCGGCGACCTCGCGGGGGCCCCGGCCGAGCGCGTGCTGGGCGCCGATCGACTTGCGGCGCCGGCCCGTGTCGATCGGTCGCGGGTCGCGGTTGTGGGCGAGCGCGTACAGGTGCCGTCCGGTGGCCGCCCCGAGCATCGCCACGAGATTGGACTCACCGAGCGCGGCGACCTCACCCACCGTGTGCACGCCGCGTTCGTGAAGCTTGCGTTGGGTCACGGGCCCGACACCCCACAGGCGGCCCACCGGCAGCCCGTGCAGGAAGCGCAGCTCGTCGGCGGGCTCGACGACCAGCAACCCGTCGGGCTTGGCCACCCCGGAGGCGACCTTGGCGAGGAACTTCGTGCGGGCAACACCGACCGTGATGGCCAGCCCGACCTCGCCGCGCACCCGAGCCCGCAAGCGCTCGGCGATCGCCGTCGGGGTACCCGCCACGCGCCCCAACCCGGCGACGTCGAGGAACGCTTCGTCGATCGACAACCCTTCGACGAGCGGCGTCGTGTCGGCGAAGATCTCGAACACGGCCGTACTGGCCGCCGTGTACGCGTCGAACCGGGGCTCGACGAACACGAGATCGGGGCACAGCTGACGGGCCTTCCAACCCGGCATCGGCGTGTACACGCCGCGCCGCTTGGCCTCGTAGCTGGCGGCGAGGACGATGCCGTGGCCGACCGCGACGGGGCGCTCCCGAAGGGCCGGGTCGTCGCGCTGGGCCACGGACGCGTAGAACGAATCGAGGTCGGCGTGCAGGATGCTCGCCGACGAACGCATGTTCTGATCGTAGATCGGGAAACGGAACGGGGCTACCGGAAACGCGAGCGGCTAGCGCAGGTTGGTGAACCGGCTGACCTGGGCGCGGTGCCCGGCGATCACGATCAGGTCGGTGGGGGCCAGCACGGTTTCCCGGTCGGCGTAGGTGAACTGCCCCCCTTCGGGCTTCACGCACACGACCGTCACGTGATACTTGGCCCGTAGCTCGGAGTCGCCGAGTGGCACACCCACGAACTCGTTGGGGGCGAACAGTTCGGCCAGCACGAAATCGTCGTCGAGGGCGACGAAGTCGACGATCTGGCCGGTGACGAGGTGGGCGACGCGGCTGCCCATGTCGGCTTCCGGGAACACGACGTGGTGGGCGCCGACGCGCTGGAGGATCTTGCCGTGCGACGTGGAGATCGCCTTGGCCCAGATGTTCGGCACCCCGAGGTCGGCCAGCGCGGCGACGGCGAGCACGCTCGGTTCGACCTCGCCGATACACACGGCCACGGTGACCGCGTCACCGGCGCCGAGTTGCCGCAACGCGCGCTCGCTGGTGGCGTCGGCCTCGACCACCTGGGTGAGCGTCTCAGCCATCTCCTGGACGCGTTCTTCGTCGGCGTCGACACCGAGCACTTCGAGCCCCATCGTGGTGAGCGTGGTGGCCAGCGAGGCGCCGAACCGGCCGAGGCCGATCACGATGATCTCGCCGCGGTGCTCGACCCGGGCGGTGAGCCCGCTGAGCACCGAATGGATGATGCCTTCTGGCATGGCGTGTCCTTGCCTCCTGCGCCCGTCACCCGATGATCGGGCGCTCCTCGGCGAAACGGTACGCGCGCCGCGTGTCGCGCAGGGCCAACGCGGTGACGAACGTCATCGGGCCGACGCGGCCGGCCAGCATCATCAGCAGCAGCACCCACTGCCCGAGCGCCGGCGCGGCGGCGGTGACACCGGTGGACATCCCGGTGGTGCCGAACGCCGAGGCCGACTCGAAGAGCGTGCGCGTGAAGCTGATGTCGGACACCGAGCTGATGAGGATGCCGGCACCGAACACGACGCCGACCGCGAGCAGCGCCATCGTCATCGCCTGCCGGATCGCGGCCGGGGGAAGGCGACGCCGGAACACGTTGACGTCGGGGTCGCCGCGCACCTCCGACCACATCGCGAACCCGAGCACGGCGAACGTCGTGACCTTGATGCCGCCGCTCGTCGA
>JAEZFY010000187.1 GCA_023417265.1 Actinomycetes bacterium
CAAGACCGCCGACCTGGAGCGGAAGTACGCCCCGGTGCGGCGGATCGGCGGCGACCGGTTCGTCGCCACGCCGGGGATGGTCAACACGCACATCCACATCACCGGCGAGCCGCTCACTCGCGGGTACGTGCCCGACGACACGCCCTTCGAAGAGAACGTGTTCGTGTGGCTGACGAACCTGTACGCCGCCTACGAGGAGGGCGACGAGCGTTGCTCAGCGCAGCTCGCGGCGACCGAGATGCTGCGCAGCGGCACGACCACGTTCCTCGAGGCAGGCACGATCCGCCTGCTCGACGAGGTCGTCGACGGGCTCACCGAAACCGGCATCAGGGGCCGGCTCGGGGCGTGGGTGTGGGATCTACCGCCCGAACCCGACGTGTACCGCCAGGACACCGACACCGCGATCGCCCGGCTCCACGACCAGCTCACGCGCTACCGCAGCGCGGCCGACGGGCGCCTCACCGCGTGGTCGACGATCGTCGGCCACACCGCCTGTTCCGACCCGCTGTGGCGTGCCGCCCGCGAGCTCGCCGACGAGTACGGCGTCGGGATGAGCTTCCACATGTCGCCCGCCAAGACCGACCCCGACGGGTTCATCGCCGAGTTCGGCCAGCGCCCGATGATCCATCTCGACGAGCTCGGGGTGCTCGGCGACGACGTGTGCATGACGCACTGCGTGCACGTCGACGACGCCGAACTCGACGTGATGGCCGCCCACCGCACGAGCGTCTCGCACTGCCCGACGACGGCCCTCAAGGTCAGCTACGGCGTCACCCGGATCGGGAAGATGCCCGAGATGGTGCAACGCGGGATCAACGTCGCGATCGGCACCGACGGCAACAACGCGTCGAACTACTCCGACCTGATGCGCGCCACGTACCTCGTCGCCGGGCTGTTCAAGGACGGCCGCATGGACCCGCAGATGTTCCCGGCCGAGAAGGCGTTCGAGATGGCGACGATCGGCGGCGCCAAGGCGGTCGGTCTCGCTGACGAGATCGGTTCGCTCGAGGTCGGCAAGCGGGCCGACCTCGTGCTCCACGACACCGACCGGCCCGAGTGGCGCCCGCTGCTCAACGTCGTCAACCAGCTCGTCTGGTCGGCCGACGGGCGCGGCGTGCACACCGTAGTGGTCGACGGGCGGATCGTCGTCGAGAACGGCCACATGACCACGCTCGACGAGGGCGCCCTGTGGTCCGAGGCGCAACGCCGCGGCGAGCAGATCGTCGCCCGATCCGGCCTGCCCGACCGGGCCAAGTACCCGATTCGCTGACCCCCCTCCGGATCAGATCTCGGTGCCGTCGGGTCGGTAGGTGTGCCAGCCGGTGGTGGTGCGGGTGACGGTGTAGCCGCGGGTGTAGCGGTCGCGGTTGTGCCGGCCACAGCCCGGGCCGCCGTTGGTGGTGACAGTGTCGCCGCCGTGCGCGTAGGGCACCGTGTGGTCGGCTTGGAGGTGTCGTTTGGCCCGGCATCCGGGGTGCGTACATCGCGGGAACTGTTGCATCACGGCCTGGCGGGTGGCGCCGGTGAACAGCCGTTGGCGGCGGCCCTGGACGATGGTTTGGCGGGCGGTGTTGACGATCTGGAAGCGGATGTAGCCCGCCATCGCGGCCTGGAACACCTCGGCCGGCGTCAGCGCGACACCCGTGGTGGTCTCGCAGCGCCGGTCTCGCAGCAGCGGCAGGGTCGCGTCCCACGGGTCGTCGTAGCGCTCCGGGAACAAGCCCTGGAGGGTGAGGTGGTCCTCGAAGGTGCGCTGGTCGACGAGGATGTTGACCACCGGCTTGAGCCATTGGGTTCCGGGCGCAGCGGCCGCCGCGGTGCGGAAGATCGCCAGCAGCGCGTCGGCGCGGCGTTGCGCGTCGGTGCGTGCCAGCAGGCTCTTGGAGACCGCGTCGCCGTGCTGCGCCTTGGCGGCGTCCCAGTCGGCACGGAATTCGGCGTCGGTGAAGCGTTGAAAGATCTCGTGGATCTCGGCGCCCTCGATCCCGGTGAGCGTGCCGATCACGGTGACGATCCCGGCGAACTCGGTGACGTGGGCGTTGCGGGACTCGTGATCGATGCCGGTTTGGCGGTGCGCGCCGTCGACGTCGGTGAGTGTCTCCCAGCGGCGGACCTGGGTGCGGATCTCGTCGTGTTCCAGCCGGGCCGCGTCGTTCAACAAGCCACCCAACACCGCGTCGATCTGTTCGCCCACCCGCGGGTTGGCGAACCCGCGGGCGATCTCGGCGATGTTCGCCACCGACGCGCTTCCGGTGGCGAGCGTGTCGAGCGCTTCGGGGAACCGGTCGCACAAGCGGGCGACCCGCATCCGGTTGCGGCACTCCGCGTCGGACCAGCCCAGGTTGGCGCGCAACATCCCCCACATCGACGCGTGCGCATCGGAGCGGAACACCTTGCGCCGCTCGGTGGCCGCCAGCAACACCGCCCGCCGCGCCTCCAGCCGCCGTGCCTCGACCTCGACCTCACGCAACATCTGATCGAGCACCACCGGATCACACCCGTCAGCGAACGCCTTCAGGTCGGCGAGCGCACGCGCTTCCGGGCCACTCACGCTCCCCAGGTCGTCGGCGACATCGAGCACTTCCACACCCTCCACAGTAGAGAGGGGGTCTCACAGAGATTCCCGGGGCCGGTCAGGAACACCGCCCCCCGACGGCACTTCTGGGATGGCGCGGCTGACAGCCTGTGCCCCGGGGCTCCATCCTGGTTGGCGCTGAAGCCGTGCCCTAGTCTGAACCGCTGGGTGGTACTGGTGCAGTTGTCGTCGGAGCAAACCAACTGACGTGGTAAGCGTCCCGAACGCCGGTTGCTTGGCATCGGCAACACACTCGTTCACGCGAGGATCGCTGAGTGTCAGGAGGCGACCTTCCGAAGATCGGCGCACCAGCGACTCGTGCTCTCGCTGCGATCGGGATCACTCGGCTCGACGACGTCGTCGGCAGGAGCGAGGCCGAGCTACTTGCACTTCACGGCGTCGGCCCGCGAGCGCTGCGCATCCTTCGCGAGGCGCTCGCCGGACGCGGCCAGTCGATTGGCGCCTGAACGTCGGGTCTGTTGATTCGTCGACGGGCAATCCCGCACGGAGCGCGTACCGTTTGCGTGATGCCGCAGTACGTGCCCCGGGTCACTGCTGAACGCGTTGAGCGGTTGCGTCGCTGGCATGAGGACGTGTCCTCAGAACTCCACGCACGCCCCACTGTCGACATCGAGTACCTCGGCCTACAGCTACACGTCCCACAAGGCGTGTTCGCTCCAACGCCCACATCCGACCTGCTCGGCAACCTCGTGACCGATCACGCGGCCCCCGACCTGCGGGTTCTCGACATGGGCTGCGGGGCTGGGGCCAACGCCATCCTCGCTGCAAGGGCCGGCGCCATGGTGCTCGGGGTCGACGTGAACCCTGCCGCCGTAGAAGCATCACGGGCGAACGCCGCTCGCAACGGCGTCGCTGACCGCACGGACTTCGCCGTCAGCGACCTGTTCGACGCTGTCGAGGGCGACTTCGACCTCGTGGTGATCGACCCGCCGTTTCGATGGTTCTCACCGCGCACGATGCTCGAACGTGCCTTCACGGACGAGAACTATGCGACCCTCACGGCGTTCCTTCATGACGTGCCGGGCCGGCTACGCCCAGGCGGAGCGGTGCTGCTGTTCTTCGGCACGAGCGGTGACGTCGAGTACCTCGATGAGCGCATCAACGCCAATGGACTCCTGAGCACCACGGTCGCCGAGCGGACCATCACCGTGAGAGGCGAGCTGACGACGTACTTCGTCCGACGTCTGACGATCAGCTGAGCAGAATTCTCGAGCCAGCGGGCACCGAGGAGCGTCCGGCCGATCCAAATACAGCGGTAGTGGGCTGAAGCTGCCGTGGAAGTGGGAGGATTGTCGAGTGGGCGTGCCGCGCAGGATCGCCCGGGGGGTCGGGCGGTCGGCCCGGCAGTTCGGAGTGCCTCGAGGTCGTTGCGCCAGACGTGCGTTGTCGACGGCAGTCATGCGGATGCCTTGATCGACATCACAGGGGCGCCCACTCCTCCCGCACCACCACCCACGAACTCGCCGTAGCGGCGCAACCAGACAACCGAGCTACAGCAGACGTCAGCTTGTCTGCAGCGGGTTCGCTACATGAAGTCCCAGGCGTTGGGCGGCGGCGCACAGCTCGGTGTCGGCGCTGGTGAGCACGGTCGCTTCGATCAGCACGGCGGCGGCGAGGTGCACTGCGTCATAGCCCCGGAGTGCCTCGGCCTCGGTGAGATCAGCTGCTGCAGCAATCAGCGACTCGGTCGGTTCCACGATGTGGAGGTCGGCGAGCAGCGTGTTCAGTTCCGCCTTGGCATCGGTGTGCTGCTTCGCGCTGAGTCGCCCTGTGCGACGGGCCGCCGCGAGCGCGGCTCGCGCTTCGACCATGATCAGCGCAACCGATGCGACCGAGTCGGCCGATGTCCAGATCGTTCCCGCTCGTTCAGATCCGTCTTCGTCGATCACGAGCTTCAGCATCGTCGAGGTGTCGACGTAGGTGATCATTCGCGTCGTGGTCAGCGTCGCTGCTCGGCAACGAGGTCGCTCACGGGAGCTTTCGGCTTGATACGACGGTCGGGAAGGTGGCGTGCGCGACTGGCCGGAGCACGGACGACCCCGGAGGCAACCAAGTCGGCCAGGCGGACTTCGGATGCGTCCACCGACGACAGCCGGGCCACCGGGCGACCTCGTTCAGTCACGATGACATCTTCCCCAGCGCGGACGCGGTCGATGTACTTGCTGAGCCCGTTCTTGAGTTCCCGAATGCCAACTTCGGTGGCCACAACCATTTCGCCATTGTAGCCACAACCGTCGGCGGAGGCACCGTTAACTCAGACAGTGAATAGTGCTAGTTTCAATAGCACCATGCGATGGGCGATCGATCACACCTCTCGAGAACGCCTCCAGGATCAAGTCGCGAACTGTGTTCGCCGCGGAGCGGCCTCTGGAGAACTGTTGGTCGGCGAGCAGCTGCCACCCGCCGCCGAGCTTGCGATCGCGTTGTCGGTCGATCGCAACACAGTGCTCGCCGCCTACCGCGACCTCCGCGACGAAGGGGTGCTCGAGTTCCGGCGCGGACGTGGGGCGCGTGTCGCCGCGGCCGGGCCAGCGTTATCGCCGGTGACGGAAGCGGCCCAGAAGTTGATCGCCACTGCCACCCAGCATGGCCTCGGAACGAACGACCTCATCCGCATCATCAAGGAGCTGACATGACCGCACTCACCGTCCCCGGGCCACGCCACTACGCCGTGTACACCGGACGAACCACGAGCTGGCCGATGGTCGCCGCCACCGGCGCAGGCACGCTCCTCATCGTGCTGCTGGGCAAGCAATCCACCAGCGATTGGACCGACCTCATGTTCGTGGTCCCGCTGATCCTGGTAGCGGTCGGCGTGCTCGGCGAGGCTCTGACCGGTTCAAGTGTCCGTGTCACCGCCGGCCCCAACGGTCTGACGATCCGCTGGGGCCTGCTCGGATGGCCGCGACATCGAGCACGCACAAGTAATCGATCTGCCCTGGTGGCGAGTCTCGTATGGATGGTGGTGGACACCGAGGCGAACCAACTGCACCGTCCGCAGCGGACCAAACCTGCAACTCTCGCTCCGCAACCAGCGAACCGTCACGATCACCGTCCCTGACCCAACTGCCGCCGTCGCCGCATTGCAGGCGGCGTCCGCTGCCGAGCGATCGGGTGGCTAGTCCCAGCACCCCAACCCCCGCACTCGGAGCCGTCAGCGCAATGCTGCTGCGAACCCGTCGCGGGCGTCGGCCCACCAACGGCGGCGGCGGTCGAAGCGCTCCTGGCCGCCCATCTGCTCCCACATCTCGATGAACGCGGCCTCGCCGGCCTCGACACGGCGGCGCACGAACTCGCCGCCGCGGGCGATCGACTCGTCGAGACACCCGAGCAGCCGCTTCCGGCCGACCTCGTCGAGCCCGTACGCCTCGCACACGAGGCGCAGCCGGGCCGGACGGTCGGCGGCGGACCATCCGAGGCGTGCCGCCGGCTCGTCGGCGTCGATCGGGACGCACATCCGGGCGAACGCTGCCAGGTCGAACTCGCGCCGCCCCGGCGCCGCGAAATCGAAGTCCAGCAAGCCGACCGCGACACCGTCGCGGAACACGACGTTCTCCAAGCACACGTCGTTGTGGCAGAACACGTCGCCACCGAGCGGGTCGGCCATCTCCGTGCTCCACATCGCTTCGGCGTCCAAGGAGATCTGCGTCGAGGCGTCGTGCATCTGCCGCAGCAGACGGGCGACGGAAGCGAGCGCAGCATCGCTCTGCGCCCACGCCGGATAGGGAGGGATCGCTACGTCGCCGGGGATGAACACCAGCCGCTCACGGCCGTCGCGATCGATCCCCACTGGCGCGGATGCGCCGGTGAACCCGGCACCGCGCAACGCGAGCAACATGCGGTGGATCGATGTCGAGTGCGGATTGGCGGGGCGCAGGACGTGCTCGCCGACCCGCACGACGGCGCCGGCGTTGGCGATGCCGCCGTGCAAGACCTCCTCGTCCGCCACGCCGCCCCGCTTCGGCTCGCTCAGCCGAGCACCGCGGGGAGATAGTCGACCGGGTCGATGATGTAGTCGTCGATCTCGCCGACGAGCGGCCCCGCCGCGGCATCGGCTGAACGGCGCTTGATCTCGGCCCACTCCTCGTCGGCCAAGAAGGACTCCCAGCAGCGCCGCATCGTGGCCTCGTCCGCCCAGCGCAACACGTAGGTGAACTCCGGGCGGTCGTCTCGGCGCCGTTCCCAGCCCGTGACGAACGAGAAGCCGTGACGCTCGAAGATCCGCACCGCGTGGTCGCGGAAGCGGACGTGGAAGGCGTCACGCGTGGCGTCGAACAGTTCGTACGTCCGCATCTGCAGGATCACGCCGCGACCCTACGACACCTGCGGCAGCGCCCGGCGAAGCCTTCAGCGGCCGCAGATCGCGTAGACGGTGGCCGTGAAGGCGTTGGCCGCACTGGTCATGACCGTGATCTGCCATCCGCGTGCACTGCCGATGATGACGGCATCCGACGTGGTCACGAAGGCGAGGTTCCATACCGATTGTGGAAGCGAGTAGCCGCCGCCGGTGGCATGCGGGAAATCGTCCGGGCAGAGGACCGACCCCTGGGCGGGCAGCGGCGAGCCCGGGACGGTGAAGGAGGCCAACACCCGCGTGGTGAAGTCGTCGTCAGCAGGACCAGCCGGGCCCGGGTCGCCCTGGGGGCCCTGGATCCCCTGGGGGCCCTGGATCCCCTGCGGTCCTGGGTCACCCTTCGGGCCCGGGATGCCAGGGAGGCCGGGGACACCCGGCGCGCCGGTGTCGCCCTTGGGGCCCGCCGGGCCCGGGGGCCCCTGCGGGCCCGTGCCGGTCGACAACTCGTAGTAGCCGACGACGTCCACCACAACGTCGACCGACCCGGCGAAGTTGTAGAACGCCACCTGGCCGTCGACGGACAGCGGTGCGGTGACCGCGTTCGGGGTCGGCCCCTGACCGGCCACCCAGTTCAAGTTCGACGCCAACGGTCGCGTGGCGTCGGCGGGGTACACGGTCAAGTACGACGCCGCGGTTGGATTGACGAACGTCACGTTGGTCGAGATTCCCGTCGCCCCGTTCGGAATCGTGCACTCGCCGTGCGAACCCCATACCGCCACGGTGTAGGCCTCGCCAGCGCCGAGCGGCGACGAACGGGCACCGACGTTGTCCTTGCCGGGCCGGGTATCGAACAACCGGCAGGGGATGATCGGTACCAGCGCCGACGCCCTCGACGAGCCCGGTGCCGAGGCCGCCAGCAAGCCGCCGCTCAACGAGCACAGCGCTGCCAACACTCCACACGTGGCCCATCGCGATCGGCCACTCCGACGACTCATGATGTCGCCCTCCCATCTGCTGCGGCACTGCCCGCACGCGCAACAGCTCGAATCGGACCGTACAACTCGAGGCGACCGCGACGTCCGGGATTATCCGGTGCTCGGTCGCCGACCCTGGCCGCCGACCGCCAGACTCTCCGCGTGACCTCAGCCGACGACGAACGCCCGCTGCCCCACGACCAGAGGCCACTCGACCCGACACCGGTGCGTACCGACGAGCTGCCGGCGACCCCGGTCCGAGACCGCCGGATTCCTGCCACGGCCTGGATCGACGCTCCGGCCGAGCTGCTCGCCCTGGCAGCGGAGGCGGCCCGGCTCCCCGGCGCCGCCGACGGCGAGGCGGTCACCTCGTTCTTGCGGCGCATCGGCCCGTGGCTGCTGTGGCGGTCGGGACCGGCCACCGGACCGGCGATCTGCTGGGCCGGTCACGTCGACGACCTCTCGCGCACGCACGAGTTCGTCATCCACGCCGACGGGTCGAAGTCCGGCCGCGGGCCGAACGGCGAACAGCACGCGAGCTTCCGGGCCTGGAAGCAAGACCTCCGCGACCATCCCTGACCGCGCCGCGATGACCGACGTCTTCACGGGCGAGATCTGCGGTATCGGGTCCGCCGGCGGCGTCCGTGTCGTGATCGGGCGCTGGCCGGTGTCGCCGTTCGGGCCGGTCGCCGACGCGATGGTGGAGGACGCGGCCGGCCGACGCACCTTCGTTGCCGCCGACGCCGCGCTGGCCGCCTACGTGACGTCGATCTACTCGTTCGACGACGTCGTCGTCGCCGCGATCGACTGCGCCCGCAGCGCCGGCCGGCTGCACTTCCGGGGCGGGCCGCTCCACGTCGACGTCGCGATCGGCCGCCGCGACCCGCTCGGCTGGATGTTGCGCGCCGTGCCCCGCCGCGTGGCGGTCCACGCCCGGTGGCTGTCGTTCACCGACGTGGTCGCCCGGCACGTGCTGCGGGGCGTGCGCACGATCGGGGAAACGCCCGGCGGGCGGGAGCTGTACGCGGCCACCGACCGCCACCGCGTGACGGCGATCCGCGGCAGTTGGCACGGCGCCGACCTCGGCGCGCTCGGCGACGTCGAGCCGCCGGTGCGGTTCGGGTTCAGCTCCACGCCGCGACGACCATCGATCGTGGCGATCACCACCCTCGTCGAACGCACCCCGGAACGGACCTGATCAGGCCTGGCGGGGGTAGCCCGCTGCGGTTTTCGGGTACCGGTGCTGCGTGCCGCCCCGGACCGCGATCGCTGACCGTCATGGCTGACCGGGACAGCACCGGCTCGCGGCTGTGGGTGATCCCGGTGGCGTGCGTTCTCGCCGGGATCGTGCTCTCCCTGGCGACGATCGCGATCGATCGGGCGTGGGACTTCGAGCTGCTGCCGCAGTGGCTCACCGGCGGCCCTGACGCGGCGATCGCCGTGCTCACCACGATCGCCGCCTCGATGGTGTCGCTGGCGACGCTCGTCCTCACGATCACGATGGTCGTCGTCCAGTTGGCGATGGGGCAGTTCTCGCCGCGCATCGTCCAGACGTTCCTCCGCGACAAGCCGAGCCAGCTGGCGATCGGCCTGTTCGTGGCCACGTTCGCGCACGCCATGCTGGCGTTGCGCGAGGTGTCGCTCGACGACGAGGGCCAGGTGCCCGGCGTGGCGATCCTCACCGCCTACCTCCTCGTGCTGGTGAGCATCGCCATGCTCGTGCTGTACGTCAACCACATCGGGCACTCGCTGCGCGTGTCGTCGCTGATCGAACTGGTGGGCGACGATGTGCGTCGGCTGATCGACGAGCGCTACCCCGACCGGGTGGAGTCGATCGAGCCCGCCGACGACGTGATCCTCGCCAACGAATCCGCGGTGATCACGGCGATCGACATCGCCGAACTGGTCGGGCTCGCCGCCCGGGCAGGATGCGTCGTGCACCTCCAGGTCGGCGTCGGCACGTTCCTCCCGGCGGGCGCCGTGCTCGCCCGTATCGAGGGCGAGGGCCGGACGCTCGATCCCGAGGCGGTGCGTGGCGCGCTGCGGGCGGGCATGGAGCGCGGCCAGCGCAACGACCTCGCCTACGGCTTCCGGATGCTCGTCGACGTCGCCGAGCGCTCGCTCGCCGATTCGCCGTTCCTCGACCCGACCACCGCGGTCCAGGCGATCGACCGGCTCCACGACGGTCTCCGCCAGCTGGCCACTCGCGAACTCGACGACGGCACCTACCGCGACAGCGAGGGGAAGCTGCGCCTGACGGTGCCGACGATGACCTGGGATGCCTACGTCCATCTCGTGTTCGACGAGATCCGCCTCGCCGGCAACGGCTCGCCGCAGGTGACGCGCCGGCTCTCTGCGGCGCTCCACGACCTGCTCGCGATCGCCCCGACCGATCGCCATCCGGCGCTGCAGCAGCAGCTCGACCTGCTCGCAGACGCGGTCCGCGGGCTCGACCGCGGCCCCGCTGATCGTGCCTTCGCGATCGAACCCGACATGCAAGGCATCGGCGTCGGACGGATCGCTGCACCAGCCGACCGGACGTGACCAAACCCGCCACGCGCGTGCAAACCGGGAAGACTGGTGGCGTGAGCGTGACCGAGCGGCTCGACGCCTTCCAGCGCCAGCATCCCGTGCTCGGCTTCCCGCTCGGGGTCGTCTACAAGTTCATCGACGACCAAGGGCCGTACCTCGCGGCACTGATCACGTACTACGGCTTCCTGTCGCTGTTCCCACTGCTGTTGCTGCTGACTTCGATCCTGGGGTTCGTGCTCCAGGACCGGCCCGACCTGCAACAACGGATCCTCGACTCGACGCTCAGCCAGTTCCCCGTGATCGGCGAGCAACTCGGCCAGCCGCAGGGTCTGCAAGGGAGCGTCGGGGCGATCATCGTCGGCGCGCTCGTGGCGCTGTACGGCGCGCTCGGCGTCGCCCAGGCGATCCAGAACGCGATGTACGCCACGTGGTCGGTGCCGCGCAACCACCGTCCCAACCCGATCCGGGCGCGCCTGCGCAGCCTGCGCCTGATCGCCGTCGCCGGGCTCGCCGTCGTGGCCACCACCGTGCTGTCGGGGGCCGGGTCGAGCGGCGGGGCGTTCGGCGCCGATGTCGGCACCCGCAACACAGCGTTCGCGATCGCCGCCGCCGTGCTCGTCAACGTCGCCGTCTTCATCGCCGCCTTCCGCATCTTCCGGCCCGCCGGCGCGCGCCGCCGCGACGTGCTACCGGGGGCGTTGGTGGCGGCCGTGATCTGGCAGCTGCTCCAGTTCTTCGGGGCGGTGTACGTCGCCAACGTGGTCAAGGACGCCGACGCCACGTACGGGGTGTTCGCGCTCGTGCTCGGTTTGCTGGCGTGGATCTTCCTCGCCGCCGCGGGAGTGGTGATCGGGTCGGAGGTCAACGTCGTGTCCGCCCGCCGGCTCTACCCGCGAGCCCTGCTGACGCCGTTCACCGACAACGTCGACCTCACCGAGGCCGACCTGCGGGCGTACCGCGACGCGGTCAGCGCGCAGCAGTTCAAGGGCTTCCAATCGGTCACCGTGCACTACGAAGACGACGGGCAGCACGCCTCGGCCCGGCGCGCCCGCAACGAGCCACCACCTCCGACCGACACGAACGCGGAATCGTGACCGGCACGAAATACGGCGTTCACAGGTTGGTCTTACGGTCTGACCATTGTGAGCGTCACCACCGAACTCCTGAACCTCACCGCAACCCCTGAGCACTGCTACTGGGGCTACCTCGACGCCGCCCAGGACCCGGTGCTCACCGTCGAGTCCGGCACCGAGCTGTGGATCGAAGCCGTCACCCACCACTCCGGTGACGCCCCCGACCTGCTCATGGACGACGGCGTGCGGGCGATCTGGGACGGGATCCCTGCCGCCGCCCGGGCCCCGGGTGTGCACATCATGACCGGCCCGATCGCCGTCGCCGGCGCGCAGCCCGGCGACACGCTGCGGGTGGAGATCCTCGAGATGCGCCCGCGCCTGCGCTACGGCTCGAACTGCGCAGCCAACTGGGGCCTGTTCTACGACGCGTTCGGCAAGGAGCGGATCACGATCTACGAGCTGCTCGACGCCCCGGACGGGAGCTTCCCGACCGCCGCCCGGCCCGTGTTCGGGTTCGACTTCACGGCCCGCGAGCGGTACGACCTGCCCGGGGTGATCAGCACCCCCGACACCGCCGCCCGGCAACCGTTCGGCCGGCCGGTCACCGTGCCGGTGCGCCCGCACCTCGGCGTGATGGGCGTCGCCCCGGCAGGTCACGAACGGGTCAGCAGCATCCCGCCCGGCGTGTTCGGCGGCAACGTCGCCAACTGGCGCTTCGGCCCGGGCGCCGTCGTCCACTATCCGGTGTTCCACGAGGGCGCCCGGTTCTTCGTCGGCGACCCGCACTTCGCCCAGGGCGACGGCGAGATCTGCGGCACGGCGATCGAAGCCAGCCTCGACGTGCGCCTGCGTCTGTCGGTGGTCGACGACCTGCACGTCGCCGCCCCGCTGCTGCACTACGGCGGGCAGTGGTTCACGCACGGCTTCGGCGTCTCGCTCGACGCGGCAATGCGGATGGCCGCCGAGCAGATGCTCGACCTGCTCGTCAGCCGTGGCGGGTTCACCCGCGACGAGGCCTACTCGCTGGCATCGGTGGCGATCGACCTCGGCGTGACCCAGGTGGTCGACGGCACGGTGGGGTGCCACGCGGCGGTCGCCGACGCCCTGCTGGACGGGTGAGCCGGTGCGCCTGACGCCGCACGAGCAGGAACGCCTCGTCGTCCGCGCCGCCGCCCAAGCGGCCCACGCACGGCGCGCCCGCGGGCTGCGTCTCAACCACCCCGAAGCGGTCGCCGTGCTCAGCGACTGGGTGCTCGAAGGTGCCCGTGACGGCCGCCGCGTCGCCGACCTGATGCAGGCCGGCCGGCACGTCCTCACACCCGCCGACGTGCTCGACGGAGTCGCCGCCCTGCTCCCGGAGGTGCAGGTGGAGGCGACGTTCCCGGACGGCACGAAGCTGGTCACGCTCCACGAACCGATCGCCGGGGCGTCGGACCTCGTGCCCGGCGAGGTCGTCGGACCCGACGACCCGGTCGAGATCAACGCCGGCCGTCCGGTCACCACGCTGCGAGTCGTCAACGCCGGCGACCGACCGGTACAGGTCGGCTCGCACTACCACTTCGCCGAAGCCAACCCGGCGCTCGAGTTCGATCGCCAACGGGCGCGCGGCCAGCGCCTCGACATCCCGGCCGGCACGGCCGTGCGCTTCGAGCCCGGCATCGTCGTCGACGTCGACATCGTCCCGCTCGCCGGGCGGCGCGTCGTCCCCGGTCTGCGTGGCGCGGTCGGGGGCGAGCTGTGAGCTTGATCGCCCGCGACCGTTACCGCGCGCTGTACGGGCCGACCACCGGCGACCGGATCCGACTCGCCGACACAGACCTGTGGATCGAGGTCGAACACGACCACTGCGCCGGCGGTGACGAGGTCGTGTTCGGCGGCGGCAAGGTGATCCGCGAGTCGATGGGGCAGGGGTTGGTCACACGAGGTGACGGGGCACCTGACCTGGTGATCACCGGCGCGGTCATCCTCGATCACTGGGGCATCGTCAAGGCCGACATCGGAATCCGCGACGGGCGCATCGTGGCGATCGGCAAGGCCGGCAACCCCGACACGATGGACGGCGTCGACCCGGCGCTCGTGATCGGCCCGTCGACCGAGATCCTGTCCGGCAACGGCAAGATCCTGACGGCCGGAGCGATCGATTGCCACGTCCACCTGATCGCCCCGCAGCAGCTCGACGAGGCGCTCGGCGCCGGGATCACCACGATCATCGGCGGCGGCACCGGACCGGCGGAAGGTACCAAGGCCACCACCGTCACGGGCGCCTGGTACCTCGAGCGGATGCTCGAGGCGCTCGACCACTGGCCGATCAACGTGGCCCTGCTCGGCAAGGGCAACACCGTCTCCGAACCAGGGCTCTGGGAGCAGCTCCGGGCGGGCGCCTCTGGCTTCAAGCTGCACGAGGACTGGGGCACGACCCCCGCCGCGATCGACGCCTGTCTACGGGTCTGCGACGCCGCTGGGGTGCAGGCCGCGATCCACACCGACACGCTCAACGAGGCCGGTTACGTCGAGTCGACCCTGGCGGCGATCGCCGGGCGCTCGATCCACACGTTCCACACCGAGGGTGCCGGCGGCGGCCACGCGCCCGACATCATCACCGTCGCCGCCCACCCCAACGTGCTCCCGTCGTCGACCAATCCGACCCGCCCGCACACGGTCAACACGATCGACGAGCACCTCGACATGTTGATGGTGTGCCACCACCTCAACCCGGCGGTGGCCGAGGACCTGGCCTTCGCCGAGAGCCGGATCCGCCCGTCGACGATCGCCGCCGAGGACATCCTCCACGACCTCGGGGCGATCTCGATGATCGGCTCGGACAGCCAGGCGATGGGCAGGATCGGCGAGGTGGTGATCCGCACCTGGCAGACCGCGCACGTGATGAAGCGCCGCCGCGGGGCGCTCCCCGGCGACGGCCGCGACGGCCTCGACATCGACAACCTGCGGGCCCGCCGGTACGTCGCCAAGTACACGATCAACCCGGCGATCGCCCACGGGCTGGCCGGCGAGGTCGGCTCGGTCGCGGTCGGCAAACTCGCCGACCTCGTACTGTGGGACCCGGCCTTCTTCGCCGTGCGCCCGCACGTCGTCGTCAAGGGCGGGATGATCGCCTGGTCGCAGATGGGTGACGCCAACGCCTCGATCCCGACGCCGCAACCCGAGCTGCCGCGGCCGATGTTCGGTGCCGCACCCGGCGTCGCCCCCGGCCTGTCCGTGGCCTTCGTGGCGCCGGTCGCGCTCGACGACGACCTGCCGTCGCGGCTCGCCGTGCGCCGCCGGTTCGTGCCGGTCGCCGACACGCGAGCGGTCGGCAAGGCCGACCTGCCGCTCAACGACGCGATGCCGGTGATCGAGGTCGATCCCGACTCGTTCGCCGTGCGCATCGACGGTGAGCTGGTCACCGAGGCACCGGCCAGCGAACTTCCGCTGGCCCAGCGCTACTTCATGTTCTGACCGTGACCGTCGACCTCGCCCTCCTGCTGCTCGCCGACGGACGCTTCCCGGCCGGCGGGCACGCCCACTCCGCCGGCACCGAGTCGGCGGTCCGTTACGGCGACGTCACCGACCTCGCCTCGCTCGAGCGCTTCCTCGCCGGGCGTCTGGCGACCGCCGGCCGCGTCGACGCGTCCTTCGCCAGTCGAGCCTGCACATTCACCCCGACGGCGCCCACGGTCGACCTTGACCGGTTGGATCGCGAGTACGCCGCCCGCGTGGCGTCGCCGCGGGCCCGGACGGTCAGCCGCCAACTCGGCCGACAATTCCTGCGGGCGGCCCGTTCGGTCTGGCCGCAACCGTGGCTCGTCGGCGATCGCCACCAACCGGTCGCGCTCGGGCTGGCCGTCGCCGCCGCCGGCAGTGCCCCATGCGACGCCGCCGTGCTGGCCTACCACCACCTCGCCGGAGCGGTCACCACCGCCGCCGTGCGGATGCTCGGGCTCGACCCGCTCGCCGCCGCCGGGGTCCACGCCCGGGCGGTCGCGGCGCTCACGATCGACCCTGCCTGGGCCACCGCCGACCCGGCCGACCTACCCGCCACGACGAGCACGTTGGCCGAGATCCTCGCCGAGGACCACGGCACGTGGGACGCCCGGCTGTTCGTCGCCTGAACGCCAAGGAGCACGCATGCCACCGCACGAGATCGGCCCCGACGGGCACCACGACCACCACCATCACCGTCACGACCCGCCCGGAAGTCGCCCGCTGCGGATCGGCATCGGTGGCCCGGTCGGCAGCGGCAAGACCACACTCGTCGGGGCGCTGTGCACGCTCCTGCGCGACGAGCTGTCGCTCGTGGTGGTGACCAACGACATCTTCACGTCCGAGGATGCCCAGGCCCTGCGGGCTGCCGGCGTGCTCCCGGTGGAACGGATCGCCGCGGTCGAGACCGGCTGTTGCCCGCACACCGCGATCCGCGACGACATCGCCGCCAACCTCGACGCCGTCGAACAGCTCGAAGCCGCCCACGCCCCCGTCGACGTGACCTTCGTCGAGTCGGGCGGCGACAACCTCACGGCGATCTTCAGTCGCGGCCTCGTCGACGCCCAGATCTTCGTGCTCGACACCGCCGGCGGTGACGACGTGCCGCGCAAGGGCGGCCCCGGTGTCGCCCAGGCCGACCTGGTGCTGGTGAACAAGATCGACCTCGCCGTGCACGTCGGCGCCGACGTCGAGCGGATGCTCGCCGACGCCACCGCCCGCCGAGCCGGGCCGGTGCTGGCGTGCTCGCTGCGCGGGCCCGACGGCGCCCGCGCGGTGGCCGAGTGGGTACGTCGCCGGCTCGCCGACTGGAACGCGGCACGGCCGGCGCTGACCGGAACGTGAAGGGCAGCGCCCGGCTGGCGATCGCCATGGCGGGTGGACGCGCGTACGCCCGCGACGTGCACGCCGAGCCGCCGTTCGCGATCCGTCGGGCGGGGGAGCGGTTCCTGGTGGTCGGATCGGCGGCCGCGCCGGTGTGCGGCGACGACCTGGCGCTGACGATCGACGTCGACGCCGGGGCAACCGCCCTGCTGGGCACGGTTGCGGCGACGTTGGTGTGGCCCGGTCCGTCCGGTCGCGGCGGCGGACCACCCTCGCGGCTGGCGACGACGATCACGCTCGGCGCGGGTGCGCACGTCGAGTGGCGGCCCGAACCGACCGTGTCGGTGGCCGGCTCCGATCACGTCGCCGACACTCGCGTCGTGCTCGGCCCCGGAGCGACCTGCCTGATCGTCGAGGAGTTCTCGCTCGGCCGCCACGCGGAGTCGTCGGGACGCCTGACCACCGGGCTGCGGGTGGTCCGCGACGGTGTTCCGCTCGTGCACCACGGCGAAGCGTTCGGCCCCGACCTGCCCGGCGCCGGAAGTGTCAGCCGGATCGCCGCGGCCCGTCACGTCCTCGCCATGGTCATCGTCGGCCCCCCTGCCGGGCCGCCGGCGACGCTGCTCGACCTGCCCGACGTGGCTGCGGCGCGGCTCGCCGTCGCCGACGATGTTGCCGTGATCCTCGCCGCCGGGCCGGATCGCCCGGCCGTGCTGGCCGTGTGGGAACGGCTGGCTACGCCTGCCCGGTCTGGCGCAGGAACGTGAGCGCGTCCCAGTAGTCGGTGCGCGCGGCCACCAAACCGTCACGGGTCTCGATCACCATCACGCCGGGGATCTCGACCGCGGTGCCGCCCGGCTCGGCGTGCAGGCGATAGCTCGCCGACACCCACGCCCCGTCGGCGATCACGCGCTCGACGTCGTAGCGCAGGTTGGGCATGCTGGCGAGGAACCCCGGCAGTCGGCGGCGGTACTCGTCCTTGCCGGCACAGCCCGAGCCGAGCGCCGAGGCGTGGGCGTTGACGAAGTCGTCCGTGACGCACGCCGCGACCGCGTCGGGATCGCCCGTGGCGAAGGCGGCGAGGTAGGCGGTGGCGATCTCGGCAGGCGTCATCTCGCCAACGTAGTGCTTTGCATGAACATGCAGCAAAGTGTATGTTCATACGAATGATCATCGACTCCCCGCTCCGCGTGGGCATCGTCGGAGCGTCGGGGTTCACCGGCGCCGAGCTGTTGCGGCTACTCGCCGCCCACCCCCACCTCGACGTCGCCTACGCCACCGGCGACACGCAGGCCGGCAAGCGCGCGGCCGAGCTCTACCCCGGCCTCGCCGCCGCGTACCCCGAGCTGACGTTCGACACGTTCGACGCCGCGCGGGCAGCCGAGCTCGACGTCGTCTTCCTCGGTCTGCCGCACGCTGCGTCGATGGCGTTGGCCCCCGAGCTGGTGGGACGCGTGCGCTGTGTCGTCGACCTCTCAGCTGCCTACCGCCTGCGCGATGCGGCTGCCTATCCGGCGTACTACGGGTTTGCCCACGACCAGCCGGCGCTGCTCGCCGAAGCCGTGTACGGCCTACCCGAACTGCACCGCGCCGAGTTGGCGGGAGCGCGGCTCGTCGCCACCCCCGGGTGCTACGTCACCGCCGCCACGCTGGCCGTGCGCCCGCTCGTGGACGCCGGGTTGATCGACACCGGCGGCACCGGAACGCGCGGCATCATCGTCGACGCCGCCTCGGGCGTCACCGGCGCCGGGCGCCAGGACCAGTACGCCTACTCGTTCACCACGCTCGACGAGAACTTCGGCGCGTACGGCCTGCTGAGCCACCGCCACACGCCGGAGATGGAGCAGGAGATCGGCGCCCAGGTGCTGTTCACACCGCACCTCGCGCCGATGAACCGGGGGATCCTCGCCACGTGCTACGCCACACCCGCGGTCGGGGCCGAGCTGTCGACCGAGTCGCTGCTGGCCGCCCTGCGCGAGCGCTGGGCCGGTGAGCCGTTCATGGTGGTCACCGACGGACTGCCATCCACCAAGGCGACGCTCGGGTCGAACGCGGTGCACGTCACCGCCCGCTACGACGCGCGCACCGACACCGTGATTGCGATCGCCGCCCTCGACAACCTCGCCAAGGGGGCCAGCGGTGGGGCGATCCAAGCCGCCAACGTCGCCCTCGGCTTCGACGAAGCGGCCGGCCTGAGCACGATCGGCGTCGCCCCGTGACCCCCGCCGAGCGGGCCCAGATCCTCGTCGAGGCACTGCCGTACATCCGCAAGTTCGCCGGCAAGACGGTGGTCGTCAAGTACGGCGGCAACGCGATCGCCGGCACGAGCGAGCACGACGCCTTGGCCCTGTTCGCCGAAGACGTCGTGCTGATGTACCTCGTCGGGCTGCGTCCCGTGGTCGTCCACGGCGGCGGACCGCAGATCAGCGAGCTGATGGCCCGGCTCGGCAAACAGGCCACGTTCGTCGACGGCCTGCGCGTCACCGACGCCGAAACCGTCGACATCGCCCGGATGGTGCTCACCGGCCAGGTCAACCCGCAGATCGTCGCCGCCATCAACACCCACGGCAGTTACGCGGTGGGCGTCTCGGGGGTCGACGCCGGGCTGATCCGTGCCACCGCCCGAGCCCCCGAGCTCGGCTTCGTCGGCGACGTCACGGGCGTCAACCCGGCCGTGCTCAACAACCTGCTCGACGACGAGTTCATCCCGGTGGTCGCCACGATCGGCGCCGACGAGACCGGCCAGGCCTACAACATCAACGCCGACACCGTGGCCGGGGCGATCGCCGAAGCGCTCGCGGCCGAGAAGCTGATCTACCTCACCGACATCGAAGGCCTCCGCCGCGACGTCGCCGACCCGGCCTCGCTGATCCGCCAGACCACCGCCGCTGAGTTGACGGCGCTGGTCGCCGACGGCACCGTCACGTCCGGCATGATCCCGAAGGTCGCCGCGTGCATCCACGCCGTCACCAACGGCGTCACCAACGCACACATCCTCGACGGCCGGATCCAGCACGTGCTCCTGCTGGAAGTCTTCACCGATGCCGGCATCGGCACGATGATCTCGAAGGGAGATCTGTGACAGCCACCACGCTCACCGACCGGCTCGGCCTCCAACGGTGGCCGTTCATGCCGGTGTTCGCCCCACCGCAGGTGGTGTTCGAACGCGGCCGCGGCACCGAACTGTGGGACACCGACGGCAAGCGCTACCTCGACTTCTTGTCGGGCATCGCCGTGTGCGCGCTCGGCCACGCCAACCCCGCGGTCGCGGCCGCGATCAGCGAGCAGGCGGCAACGCTCCTGCACGTCTCGAACTACTTCGCCAACCCGCCCGCCGTGGCGGCCGCGGTGAAGCTCGACGCCCTGCTCGAGCAGGCCACCGGCGAGTCCGGGCAGGTGTTCTTCGCCAACTCGGGCGCCGAAGCCAACGAGTGCGCGATCAAGCTCGCCCGTAAGTTCGGTGGGCGCGGGCGGCACACCGTCGTCAGCGCCCTCGGCAGCTTCCACGGGCGGACCCTCGCGGCGCTCGCGGCCACCGGTCAGCCTGCCAAGCACGAGCCGTTCGCGCCGATGCCCGAGGGCTTCAAACACGTCGCCTTCGGCGACGTCGACGCGCTCCGCGGCGCTGTCGACGGCACCGTCGCGGCGGTGTTGATCGAGCCGATCCAGGGCGAGGGCGGTGTGATCCCGGCCCCGCCCGGCTACCTGCAGGCCGTCCGCGAGCTGTGTGATGCGGCCGGCGCGCTGATGATCGTCGACGAGATCCAGACCGGGCTCGGGCGCACCGGCCGCTGGTTCGCGTTCGAGCACGCCGGCGTGGTGCCCGACGTCGTCACGCTCGCCAAAGCGCTGGGCAACGGCATGCCCGTCGGCGCCTGCTGGGCTCGCACCGACATCGCCGCCGTGTTCCAGCCAGGCGACCACGGCTCCACGTACTCGGCCACTGCACTCGCCACCGCGGCGGTCGGCGCCGTGCTCGACGAACTGGCCCGGATCGACGCCCCCACCCGGGCCGCCGCCCGCGGTGCCCATCTCACCACCCTGCTCGAAGCGCTGCCGGAGGTCGAATCGGTGCGCGGGGCCGGGCTGATGCTCGGCGCCCAGCTCGTGCCGGGCATCGACAGCCACGACGTCTACGACGCGGCACTCGCTCGAGGGCTCGTCGTCAACGCCGTCAACGCCAGCACGATTCGCTTCCTGCCCCCGCTCACGGTCACGGACGCCGAACTCGACGAGGGCGTCGCCCTGCTGGCCGACGCGCTCGCCAGCGTGGCCGGCACGGAGGCGCCATGAACGCCCGCCGCTGTGTCGACGTCACCGACTTCACGTCCGGCGACGTCGCGCAGATCCTCGCCCTCGCCGAACGGCCGCCGGCCGCGCTCGGCCACCCGCTCGCCAGCGAGGGCGTGCCCGGGGGAGTGGCCCTGATCTTCGAGAAGCCGTCGACCCGCACGCGGCACTCGATGGAGATCGCCGTCGCCCAGCTCGGCGGCCACTCGGTGTACACCCGCGGCGAGGAGGTCGGGTTCGACACCCGCGAGCCGGTCGAGGACATCGCCCGGATCCTCGCCGGCTATCACCGCGTGATCGCCGCCCGCGTCTACGAGCATTCGGTGGTCACCCGGCTCGCCGCCGCCGCCCCGGACACGCCGGTGGTCAACATGCTCAGCGAGCGCTCACACCCGCTGCAGGCGTTCGCCGACGCGCTGACCATGCAGCAGCTGCTCGGCGACCTCGCCGGCAAGACCGTCGCCTACGTCGGCGACTACAACAACGTCGCCCGCTCGTTGGGCGAGATCGCGGCCCTGCTCGGCATGCACGTCCGGCTCGGGTGCCCGCCCGGCTTCGCCGCCGACGACGCCGAGCTCGAACGGCTGGTCCTGCTCGGCGCGGCATCGGTCGAACAGAGCGGTCGTCCGATCGAAGCGGTTGCCGGTGCCCACGCGGTGCACACCGACACCTGGGTGTCGATGGGCCAGGAGGACGACAAGGCGGCCCGCCAGCAAGCGTTCGAGGGCTTCACCGTCGACGAGTCGACGATGGCCGCCGCCGACTCCGGGGCGGTGTTCATGCACTGCCTGCCGGCCTACCGCGGCTTCGAGGTCGCCGCCTCGGTGATCGACGGCCCCCAATCGGCCGTCTACCAGCAAGGCCACAACCGCCTCCACGCCGCCCGGGCGATCCTCGCCTTCCTGCTCGCTGGACCAGAGCCATGTTGAGCATGCGACGGCGCCAGGTGGGTTGTGCTCAGAAGTGGTCAGGGCGAGCGGGCGAGCTTGCGAGTCCCCGAGCACGGAAGGCGCAGCCCCAGGTGGGTTGTGCTCAGAACTGGTCAGGGCGAGCGGGCGAGCTTGCGAGTCCCCGAGCACGGAAGGCGCAGCCTTAGTGTCAAAGGTCCAGCGACAGCAGACGATCGCCCGCTTGATCGAGCAGCAGCAGGTCACCAACCAGCCGCAGCTCGTCGAACTACTCGAAGGCGAGGGCATCACCGCCACCCAGGCAACCGTGTCGCGCGACCTCGAAGACCTCGGGGCCGTCAAGGTGCGCGTCCCCGGCGGGGCCACTGTGTATGCGGTGCCCGAGTTCGCTCCGGAACGGGTCGCCCCGCTCGACCAGCTCCGTCGGGTGATGGGCGAGTGGGTGGCCGACGTGACCCACTCTGCCAACCTGGTGATCGTGCGGACGCCGCCCGGATGCGCCCACGTCGTCGCCTCGGCGCTCGACCGCAGCGGCCTCGAGGGGCTGCTCGGCACGGTGGCCGGCGACGACACGATGCTCTGTGTCGCCAGCGAGCCGGTCGGTGGCGCGGCGCTCGCCGACCACCTCCGCGACCTGGCAGGTCTCGTATGAGCGGCGACCCGGGCATGCGCGGCCAGACGCTGTGGCACGGGCGCTTCGAAGGGGGGCCGCACGAAGCCCTCACCGCCTACAACAACAGTCTCGCCTTCGATTCGCGCATGTGGCGCGAGGACATCGCCGGCTCGCGCGCCCACGTCAGCGGGCTGGCGCGGGTCGGGCTCCTCACCGACGCCGAGCGCGACGCCGTCGTGGCTGCGCTCGACACCGTGCACGCCGAGATGGCGGACGGCTCGTTCGTGTTCGTCGAAGCCGACGAGGACATCCACACCGCGGTCGAGCGGCGCGTCACCGAGCTGGCCGGCCCGGCCGGCGCCAAGCTGCACACCGGGCGCAGCCGCAACGACCAGGTGGCCACCGACCTGCGCCTGTGGACCAAGCGCGAGCTGGTCGAGCTCGCCGAGCTCGTGCACGGCCTGCAGGAGGTGCTGCTCGACGCCGCCGACACGCACCCGGGCGTGTACCTGCCCGGCTACACCCATCTCCAACGGGCCCAGCCGGTGCTGCTCGCCCATCACCTGCTCGCCCACGGGTGGGCGCTCGGCCGCGACGTCGACCGGCTGCTCGCCACCGTCGCCCGGCTCGACGTGTCGCCGCTCGGTGCTGGTGCGCTGGCGGGGACGTCGTTGCCGATCGACCCGGTCGGCAACGCCGCCGAACTCGGGTTCGGGCGGGCGTTCGAGAACTCGCTCGACGCCGTCAGCGATCGCGACTTCGTCGCCGAAGCACTGTTCGACCTGGCCCTGATCGGGGTCCACCTCAGCCGGATCGGCGAGGAGTGGGTGCTGTGGACGTCGGAGGAGTTCGGGTTCGCCCGGCTCGACGACGCGTTCTCCACCGGCTCGTCGATGCTGCCGCAGAAGAAGAACCCCGACATTGCCGAGCTGGCCCGCGGCAAGGCCGGGCGCCTGATCGGCAACCTGACCGGCCTGCTGGCCACCCTCAAGGGCCTCCCGCTCGCCTACAACAAGGACCTCCAGGAGGACAAGGAGCCGCTGTTCGACTCGGTCGATCAGGTGCGCCTGGCGGTCGTCGCCCTGTCGGGGATGATCGCCACGGCGACGTTCGTGCCCGAGCGGATGGCGGCCGCGGCCGACGCCGACGTCACCGCTGCCACCGATCTCGCCGAGTACCTCGTCCGCCAGGGCACACCGTTCCGTGAGGCGCACGCGATCGTTGGCCAGCTCGTGCGCCGACACCTGGCCGGCGAGGGTGGGCTCGGCGAGCTTGCCGCCGAGGCGATCGACGCCGACGCGGCGGCGCTCGTGCGCCCTGGTGTGGGCGTCACCCAGCGCAGCTCGCCCGGCGCCGCCGGCCCTGCCGCGCTCGGTGCCCAGCTCGAGCAGTACCGGGCGATGTTGTCCCGCCAACGCACCGCTCTCGCCGCGCCGCCCGCGTAGCCTGGCGGCGGTGAACGGCAGGCTGTTCGTCGAGGTCTTCGTCACCCTGTTCGTGATCATGGACCCGCCCGGCGCGGTGCCGATCTTCCTCGCCGTGACCCGCCGGCTCGAGCGGCGCGAACGCCACCGGGCAGCCCTCCTCGCCTCGGCGACGGCGCTCGCGGTGATCGCCACCTTCGGCGTCGCCGGGCAGCAGATCCTCGACTACCTGCACGTCACCATCCCCGCCATGCAAGGTGCCGGTGGATTGTTGCTGCTGCTGGTCGCGCTGCAATTGCTGACCGGCAAGGAGAGCGAGGTCGCCGAAGCCGACCCGTCGCAACGCAACTCGATCGCGATGGTGCCGCTCGGTACGCCGTTGCTCGCCGGGCCGGGTGCGATCGTGGCGGTGATCGTGTTCGTGAGCGGCAACCGGGCGTGGAGCGACCGCTCGGCGATCGCGGTGGCGGTTCTCGCGGTGCTGTTCTGCGTGTTCCTGGCACTGCGCTTCTCGGGCCTGCTGATGCGCCTCCTGCGCCCCACCGGTGTGCTCCTGATCAGCCGCATCGCCGGCATCTTGCTGGCCTCGATCGCCGTGCAGATGATCGCTACCTCGGTCCTCGCGTTCGCCGAACAAGCATGAAGTCGGTCGGTCGTGCACGGCTCGCCGGCCCGGCCGACGATGTGGCGCCGTGGTTGCTCAACAAGCTGCTCGTGCACGGCGAGTGCGTCGGCCGGATCGTCGAAACCGAGGCGTACCGGGCCGACGATCCGGCGAGCCACTCGTTCCGCGGGCGCACCCCGCGCAATTCGGCGATGTTCGGCCCGCCCGGATCGCTGTACGTGTACTTCACCTACGGGATGCACTGGTGCGCCAACGTCGTCACCGGTCCGGAGGGCGAGGGCGCAGCGGTGCTCCTGCGGGCCGTTGTTCCGATCGCTGGCATCGACGTGATGCGCGCCCGCCGCGGCGGCCGGGCAGCGCTCGCCGACGGGCCCGCCAAGCTCTGCCAGGCGTTCGCGATCGGCCCCGAACACAACGGCAGCGACCTGCTCGCCGGCCCGGTGCGGCTCGTCGGCGATGGCACCCCGCCACCGCCGGTGCCGTTGGCCGGCCCGCGCGTCGGGATCAGCAAGGCGATCGATGTGCCGTGGCGGTTCCGCGTGCCGATCGAGCCGCGGCCGGCTCGACGCGTCGAGGGTGCGCCACCG
>JAEZFY010000298.1 GCA_023417265.1 Actinomycetes bacterium
CTACCTCGCCCACATCGTCGGCCCGCTGACGCGGGCCGGGTGGGTGCACTCGACGCCCGGCCCGACCGGCGGGCACCAGCTCGCGGTCGACCTCTCCGGGGTGTCGCTGCTCGAACTGATCGAGGCCGTCGAAGGCCCCACCGACGACGGGCGCTGTGTCATGACGACGCAGCCGTGCCCCTCCCCCGACCCGTGCGCGCTCCACGACACCTGGCTGCGCGCCCGCTCGGCGCTCACCCGTGAGCTCGCCCTGACCTCGATCGATTCGATCACCAGCCGGACCACCGGCACCAGCCCGAACCAGACCAGCATCAAGAAGGACACGCAACCATGAATCGCAAACTCATCCGCGGCGGCTTCGTCGCCCTGCTGGTCGTCTGCGGCGCAGCCACCGCGGCGTGCGCCGACGACGGCCCGCAACTCGCCGCTGGCGGCGGTGGCGGTGCGGCCGTCTCCGCAGGCGACATCGCCCCCGGCGACACCGTCGAGTTCTACGCCAGCGAGTTCATGTTCGCCCCGGCCGACTTCGTCGCTGCGCCGGGCACGTACAAGGGCGTGCTCATCAACGACGGCGACATCGAGCACGACATCACGTTCGAGGGCGGCGAGCCGATCGTTGCCGCAGCCGGCGAGTCGGTGGAATTCGAGTTCACCGTGCCCGAAGGCGGGATCCGCTACTGGTGCTCGATCCCGGGCCACGAGGACGCCGGCATGGCCGGCAACATCCGCACCGGCGACGAGCCGGCGACCGCCGCCGACCACGGCACCGACCACGCCGGTCCGGCCGTCGCGCCGGCAGGCGTCGAGGCCAATCCGGACGCCCCGCCGTACGCCCTGCGCGACCCACGCCCACCCGCCCGCGGCGAAGGTGAAGGCGTCACCCTCGTGCCCGGCGGCGCACCCGACGGTGGCGACCTGATCGAGGTCGAGCTCGTCATCGAAGAGAAGCTGATGACGGTTGCCGACGGCTTCGAGCAACTCGTCTGGACGTTCGGCGGTGAGGTGCCCGGTCCGGTGCTGCGCACCCATGTCGGCGACACGGTGCGGGTCCACCTCGTCAATCCGCCCGAGGCGAGCGTGTCGCACTCGATCGACTTCCACGCCTCGCAGGTGTCGATGGAAGACGAGATGGCCTCGATCGCTCCCGGTGAAGACCTGGTGTACGAGTTCACCACCGACTACGCCGGGGTGTGGATGTATCACTGTGGCACCGCACCGGTGCTGCACCACATCGCCAACGGCATGTTCGGGATGGTGATCGTCGAACCCGAAGGCGGGTTGCCGCCGGTCGACGACGAGTTCTTCTTCGTCCAGAACGAGTGGTACCTCGGCCCGCAGGGCGAACCGTCGTCGTACGCAGCGGCCAACCAGGCCGCCCCGGCACCCGACTTCCAGATGTTCAACGGCATCGCCGCCCAGTACGCCGACAACCCGATCGAGATCACCACCGGCGAGGACGTGCGCATGTTCGTGCTCAACGTCGGCCCGTCGGTCGACACGTCGTTCCACGTGGTCGGCGCGATCTTCCACGAGGTCATCAAGGAGGGCGTCCACCTCACCGCCGGCAACGACGGCAACTGGGGTGCGCAAGCCGTCGACCTGGCCCCTGCCCAAGGCGCGGTGATCGAGATGACCACTGCCCAGGACGGCAGCTACGCGTTCGTCAACCACGCCTTCAACTTCCCCGGGCGGGGCGCCCTCGGCCTGTTCAGCGCCGGCTGACGACCCTAGTAGCGAGTTCCCTCGGGCGGCGCCCGGGAGGCGGCGACGTCAGTCGCGGTTTCCCGGCGCCGCCCAGCTCGTGATGCCGTCGTCGCGGAGCGATTCGTCGAACACGAGCGCCGAGCCCGGTTGCGTCGCCTTCGCCCGGTACATCGCCAGGTCGGCGTCGCGGATCACCTCGTCGGGTGTCTCGTAGCCGAAGTCGCTGGTGGTGATGCCGATGCTCGCCGACACCGAGATGGCTCGGCCGTCGAGCATCACCGGGCGGCGGATGTCGGCGAGCAGGTCGGCCACCGTCGCCCGCACCGACGTGGCCGGTGTGTCGAGCAGCAGTACGGCGAACTCGTCGCCACCGAATCGGGCCGCCACATCCGTGCGCCGCAGCCGTCGACGGAGACGCTCGCCGACCTCGGCGAGCAGCTCATCGCCGGCGAGATGACCGAGCGTGTCGTTGACGATCTTGAACCCGTCGAGGTCGAAGAAGGCGACCGCGTACCCACGCCGCTGCGAGCGCTCGCGGGCGATCGCCGCTTCGAGCCGCTCGAGGAACAAGCGCCGGTTGGGCAATCCGGTGACGTCGTCGTAGAGGGCCCGGTGACGGAGCTGCTCTTCGAGCTGGCGTCGCAACTCGACGTCGTGCATCGACCCGACCATCCGCGTGGCCTTCTCGCCGGGCGGGCCCACCGGCAGCGAGCGCAGCACGACCCGCCGGTAGCGGCCGTCGCCGGCGTGGATGCGGTGCTCGATCTCGAAGCGGCTGCGCGAACGAGTCTTCGCTCCGGCCATCACGCGGCGCATGCGCTCGCGGTCGTCGGGGTGGACGCGGTCGAGCCAGACGTCGGGTGAGCCGGTGACGCTGCGGTACTCGTGGCCGAGCATCTCCATGCAGCGCCCCGAGTAGTAGATCGTGTCGGCTTCGAGGTCCCAGTCCCACAAGCCGTCGTTGGTGGCGAGCGCCCACAGGCTGAAGCGCTCCTCGCTGACGCGCAGTTGGTCGTGGAGCAGCTGTTGATCGAGCGCTGTGGTGAGCAGGGCCGCCCACTGGTTGTGGGTCTCGCGTCCGGAGGCCGACACGGCGTCGACCTCGCTGACGACGGCGAGCAGCCCGAAGTCCTGGCCGCGCGAGGCGACCGGCACGACGATCGTGACCTCGTCGGGCTCGACCATCGATCGTTCGAGCAGGGCCGAGCTCGGGAAGGCCGTGACCGTGGTGACGTCGCCGACCCGGTCGCTGCCCTCGCCGGCGCTGTCGTAGACGCCGGCCACGCGCATGCGACCGACTGCCGGGTCGCCGTCCCAGAGTGCCAGCTCGGCCGCCCGAACACTCGTGGCGGACAGCCATTCGAGGTGCTGCGGGGCCGACAGGTCGTGGTCGAGCAAGCGGATGCCGATCTCGTACTGCTCGCGCAGCGCTCGCTCGCGGCGCTGGCTGCGACGCCGGTACAGGTCGGCTTCGCGACGCCAGAACGCGCTCGCCTCGGCGGGGTCGACGGGTGCCTGGTCGGCGACGCCGCAGCCACACGACTCACGTACGACCAGCGTCGCCGGCTGTGGATGCTCGCCACCCGCGACGTGCTCGCCGGCGATCTTGTCGAACAGGAGGCGGGCCGCGGCGATGCCGATGTCTTCGAAGCCGAGCGCCAGCGTGGTCAGCGCGGGTGTGGAGTAGGCGCCGCCCTCGATGCCGTCGAATCCGACGACGGCGAGATCGTCGGGAACCTTGACGCCGTGCTGCCTGAGCACGTCCATGCACCCGATCGCGTTGCGGTCGGTGGCGAACACCATCGCGGTGAACGGCAGCGGCGCCGCGAGCAGCTGACGAGCCACCGCTGCCCCGCCCAGCTCGCCGTTG
>JAEZFY010000311.1 GCA_023417265.1 Actinomycetes bacterium
AGCTGACCGGTGACGCGATCGCCCACAAGACCGAACGCGGCCTGGTTCGCCTCAACCTCGCCGACGCCGCCGCCGTGCACGCCGCCGCCACCGAACTGTTCGCCGCCGCGCGTCCCGAGGACGGCCCGGTCAAGGTGCTGATCGCGTCGATGGTGCGCGGCAATCGCGAGCTGATCGCCGGGCTCGTGCGCGACCCGCAGTTCGGCCCGACCGTGCTGCTCGGCGTCGGAGGGGTGCTCGCCGAGGCAGTGGCCGATGTGGCGCTCCGGCCGGCGGTGCTCGGCGGACGCCAACTCGACGACGCCGGGGCGCACGCCCTCATCGACGGCTTGACGACGCAGGCGCTGCTCGGCGAGTTCCGCGGCGAAGCGGCCGTCGACCGCGACCGCCTGGCGGCGCTGCTGGTGGGCCTGGCGCGCCTTGCTCACGATCGCCCGGACGTCGTCAGCGTCGACGTCAACCCGCTGATCATCCGTCCCGACGGCGAACCCGTGGCGGTCGACGCGCTCGTCGAACTCGCCGGGCCGCGCGCAGCGGGTGCGAGCGCCGCTCCCGAGCCCATCACGAACGTGCGCCAGCGGCCGTCGGACGCCCACTTCCGGGCGCTGTTCGAGCCGCGCGGCGTACTCGTCACCGGAGCATCGACGCATCCCGGGAAGTTCGGCTTCGTCGCCCTCCACAACCTGCTCGCCTCGGGATATGCCGGCGCCGTGTACGCCACCAACCTCGCCGGCGAGGAGGTGCTCGGCATCCAGACCGTCGCCGACATCGACGCCTTGCCGGCCGACGCACCGATCGACCTCGTGTTCGTGTGCACGCCGGCGGCGACCAACGCGGCGATCCTCACCGCGTGCGCCGCCCGCGGCGTCAAGGCCGCGTTCGTGACATCGGCGGGGTACGGCGAGGCCGGGGCCGCCGGTCAGGCCGCCCAGGACGAACTCGTCGCCCTCGCCGAGCGGCTCGACATCCTGCTCGCCGGACCGAACGGGCAAGGGGTCGTGTCGACGCCGGCCGCGTTGTGCGCCCAGATCGTCGCGCCCTACCCGCCGGCGGGCTCGATCGGGGTCGCCAGCCAGTCGGGCAACTTCGTGTCGAGCTTCTTGAACCTCGCCCGTTCGACGGGAGTGGGCGTGAGCCGGGCCGTGTCGGCCGGCAACGCGGCCGCGGTCGGTGTCGCCGACTACCTCGACTTCTACGCCGACGACCCGGCCACGCGCGTCGGTCTGGCGTACCTCGAGGGCATCGTCGACGGGGCCGCGCTGATGGGCCGGCTGGCTGCGGTCGCGGCGCGCAAGCCGCTCGTCCTCCTGAAGGGCGGAGCCACCGAGGGCGGGGCCCGCGCGGCGGCGAGCCACACGGGTGCGCTGGCGGCCGACGACAAGGTGTTCGACGGCAACTGCCGGGCCGCCGGCATCACCCGTGCCGCGAGCGTGGAGGAGGCCTTCGAAGCGGCCGCGACGTTCGCCACCCAGCCGCTCCCCGCCGGACCGAACGTGGCGATCCTCACCACCGCCGGTGGATGGGGCGTGGTCACCGCCGACGCCGTGACGCGGCACCCCGACCTGCGCCTGGCGACGCTGCCGGACGACCTGCTCGCCGCGCTCGACGAGCTGCTCCCGCCACGCTGGAGCCGCAACAACCCGATCGATTGTGCGGGCGGCGAAACGCGCGACACGATCCCCACCGTGCTCGGCCTGCTCGCCGACCACGCCGCGGTCGACGCGATCGTCTATCTCGGCCTCGGCATCCAGTCGAACCAGGCGCGCCTGATGCGCGAGGGCCGCTTCTACCCGGACCACGGCCTCGAACGGATCGTCGACTACCACATGCGCCAGGACGCCCGCTTCGCCGAAGCCGCGGCCGAGCTCTCCGAGCGCACCGGCAAGCCGATCTTGTGCGCCACCGAGTTGGCCGTCGCCGACCCCGACAACCCGGGACCCGCCACGGTGCGGGCCACGGGCCGCCTGTGCTACGCCTCCGGTGACCGGGCGATCACTGCGCTCGGGCACCTGTACCGCTACGCGCTGGCCACGCAACGGGTCCGTTCGGTCTCGTGACGACCCGACCTGCGCCCCGGCGACGGTCGCGGCACGGATCCGACCCGCTCCGTTACGTCGTCCTGTGTGTGGCCGCCGCGCTCCCGGCGCTCGCCCTCGCCGGCGTGTGGCGGTGGGCCGAGGGGCAGGCCGCGGCCGCCGCCGACGCGGTACCCGCGCCCGACTCGGCTGCCACCGCCCCGCCCCCGGCGAGCCCCACCCTGACCACCGGCATCCTGTCGTTGCGCCGGGCCGCCCCGATGCTCTCGCGCCAGCTCAACCTGGCTGCGTTCGAGCAGGCGGTCGCCCCCGTGCTCGACCTCGTCGGTGCGCGCTCGTGTGCGGCGGTGTCGCTCGATGGCGAACTCGTGGGGGAGCGCAACGCCGCCACCGCCACGATCCCGGCGAGCACGCAGAAGGTGCTCGTCGCCGCGGTGGCCCTCGACGTGCTCGGCGCCGACTTCGCGTACACCACTCGTCTGGTCGGCCCGGAGCCGAGCGGCAACGCGATCGCCGGCGACGTGTTCCTCGTGGGCGGCGGCGACCCGCTGCTGTCCGGCGGGTGGTACGAGGAGGCCACGCTCGACGCCCAGCAGGCGTTCAACACGACCGTCATCGACGAGCTCGCCGAGCAGCTCCGGGCCCGCGGCGTCACCGAGATTCGCGGCGCCGTGCGCGGCGACGGCAGCCGCTACGACGACGAATGGTACGTCGACTCGTGGGGGGAGGGTGTGGCCGGCACCGAGGCCGGGCCCTACGACGCCCTGCTCGTCAACGACGCGCGAGTGCTCGGTGACGACCAGCGCGGCTCGGACCCCAACCAGGCCGGCGCCCGCGAGTTCGTCCGGATCCTCGGCGAGCACGGCGTCACCGTGACAGGCGGGGCCGGGTCGGGTACGGCACCTGCGGATGCTGCCGAGCTGGCCGCGGTCACATCGCAGCCGCTGCCCGCGATCCTGGAAGAGATGCTCACCAACTCCGACAACAACACGGCCGAGCTGCTGGTGAAGGAGATCGGCGTGGCCGTCTCCGGCCAGGGCACGCGGGCGGCCGGGCTGGCGGCGATGGCCGACACAATCGCCGGCTGGGGCGTCGACACCGCCGGCATCGTGCTCGCCGACGGCAGCGGACTCTCGCTCGACAATCGGGTGAGCTGCGCGACGATGCTCGGCGTGCTCCAGCACAGCGGGGCCGACTCGCCGGTGGGTGACGGGCTGGCGATCGCCGGGGAGACGGGCACCATGACGCCGCACTTCGTCGACACCCCGCTCGCCGGGCGCCTGCTCGGCAAGACCGGGACGCTGAGCAACCCCCCGTTCGACCAGGACCCCCCGGCCTCCAAAGCACTCGCCGGGTACCTGCCCGTCGACGGCGGGGGCGCGATCGAATACGTCCTGATCCTCAACGGCGACCCGAATGGGCTCCCGATCACGGAACAGAACGCGTACCGGCCCGTGTGGGCGGCGCTCGGGAGCGCCTTGGCGGCGTTCCCGGCGGTCGCCGGCCCCGCCGAACTCGGTCCCCGATGAGTGGCGGTCGCGGCGCCCGCCGCCCCGTGTCGGTGGTGGCCCTGACGGCGATCGCGCTCGTCCCCGCGTTGGCGCTCGGCGGTCTGTGGCAGTACGCCGACGCCAATGTGCCACCGGCCACCACGACGACCACCACGACGCTGGCGCCCGAGCCGACCGCCGAACTGGCCACTGATCTGCTGTCGCTGCGGCGGCACCCCACCCCGCTCGCCGTCGCAGCTGCCGCCGCCGCCGAGCAGGCGACCCTCGCCGGGCTGACCGAGGCGCTCACGACCCAGGTCGGGGCGGGCGCGTGCCTGCAGATCGTCGATGCCAGCGGAGCGGTCGTCGCCGAGGTCGCGCCGGATGCCCAGGTGATCCCGGCCAGCACGCACAAGCTGCTCGTCGCCGCCGTTGCCCTCGACGTGCTCGGGCCTGACTACCGGTTCCGCACCGAGCTGTTCGCCGGCGGCCCGCCGGTGGAGGGCGTGATCGCCGGTGACGTCTACCTCGTGGGTGGCGGCGATCCGCTGCTCGTCACCGCCGACACGCCCGACCCGCACCGCCATCCGGCGTTCAACACCACCCCGCTCGAGCCGCTCGCCGACGCGCTCGTGGGGCTCGGCACGATACGTATCGACGGCGCCCTGGTCGCCGACGGGTCGCGGTACGACGACGAGTTCGCGCCGCCCAGCTGGGGGCCCGACATCGACAACCTCAACGGCGGCCCGGTCGACGCGATCTTGATCGACGACGGCCAGATCGACCCTGGCAACTACGGCCTCGATCCGAACTTCTCGGCCGCCCGCGTGTTCGCCGACCTGCTCACGGCCCGGGGTGTCACCGTGGTGCAACAGACCGACGCCCGGCCGCGCCCGCCGGATGTCGCACCCGTCTCGCTCGGCTTCATCGAGTCGCGCCCGCTCACCGACGTGCTCGTCGAGCTGCTCCACACGAGCGACAACAAGACCGCCGAGATGATCCTCAAGGAGCTCGGCTTCGTCGCCGGCGGAGCCGGCACGCGGGCTGCGGGGATCGCCGTCGTCAGCGCCACGCTCGCCGAATGGGGCGTGCCGATGACCGGCGTCACGCTCGCCGACGGGTCGGGCCTCAGCCGCGAGAACCGGGCGACGTGCGCCGCCCTCACGGCACTGCTGACCGTGCCGCCGGTGGCCGATCAGCTGATCGACCTGCTCCCTGTGGCCGGGCGCGACGGCACGCTCGCCGATCAGCTGCTCGGCACGCCGGCCGAAGGTGTGCTGCACGCCAAGTCGGGCTCGCTCACGGGCGTCAAGGGCCTCGTGGGCGTGCAGCCCGACGCCGAGCGCGACGACGTCGTGTTCGCGCTCGTGCTCAACGGCGAGGGTGTCGCCGACCCGTCCGTGTACGGGCCCCTGTGGGACCAGCTGACCGAGCTGATCGCGGCGCTGCCCGTGGTGGTCGAGCCGGACGAGTCGCCGTTCGTGCCGCGCTGACGGGATGTGACAAGCGCTCGGTGAGGTGGCAGAGTCGTCGGGCCATGCACACGTTGGCAATGTTCCCGCTCGGGTCGCCGCTGCTGCCGGGTTCGACGATCCACCTGCAGGTGTTCGAGCCGCGCTACCTCGCGATGGTCGCCGACCTGCTCGCCACCGACGCCCCCGGCGACGACGCTCCCGCACTCGAGTTCGGCGTGGCCATGATCGAGCGCGGTCACGAGGTCGGCGGCGGCGACGTGCGCGCCGACGTCGGCTGCGTCGCCCGGGTGATCGACCTGCAGTCGTTACCCGACGACCGCTACGCGATGACGGTGCTCGGCGTGCACCGGGTCCGCATCGTCGAGTGGCTCGCCGACGATCCCTACCCCCGCGCGGTCGTGGAGTCGTGGCCGGACGCCCCCGAGCCGCCCGGGATGGTGGCCGCCAACCAGCCCGTCGGCCGGCTGGTGGAGCGCATCACCGCGCTCTTGGGCGACATGGCCGAGCACGGTGAGCTGCCACCTGCAGTGGTGCCCCCCACACCCGCTGCGCTCGCCGCTCGGCTCGCCGACGACGTGTCGCTCGCCGTCTACCAGCTCGCCGCCTACGCGCCGCTCGGCCCCGCCGACCGGGCCCGCCTGCTCGCCGTGCGAGGGCTGGTGGAGCGGGTCGCCGCCTTCGGTGAGGCGCTCGACGACGTCGAGGCTGCGGTCAAGTTCCGGCGATCGTGATAGAACGTCGAGCCATGGCGTCACCACTCCCTCGCGACGATTCCCCGCCGCCGCGCACCGAGACGGTCACGCTCGGCGAGCTCGTCGAGTTCGTCAAGGCGTACGCCAAACAGGAGACGATCGGCCCGCTCCGCGGGGCCGGCCGCTGGATCGCGTTCGGGGCAGCCGGGGCGGTCACGCTCGGTATCGGCCTGTCGTTGTTGCTGCTCGGGTTGCTACGGCTGTTGCAGAGCGAATGGGAGTGGGCGTCGACGGGCCGCATGTCGTGGCTCAGCTACGTCATCGTGCTGGTGGCGTGTGTCGCTGTGTTGGGCTTCGTGCTGACCCGCATCCCGAAGAAGTTCCTGAACAAGGACGCCCCGTAGGGCGCACGCGAGAACGGACGACCACGATGAGCAACACCGCCGAGGCCACCAACAAGATCACCGCCGACGACGTCGAGCACAAGCTGCGCGCGTTCCAGGGCCAGATCCAGGGCAAGGTCGAAGACAAGAAGAGCACGCTGGTCACGATCGGCGGAGTGGCAGCCGTGGTGTTGCTGCTCGTGTTCTTCCTGCTCGGCAAGCGCAGCGGCAAGAAGAAGTCGACGATCGTCCAGATCAAGCGGCTCTGAGGCTGCGGCGATGGCACTGCCGCGGGCGCTCCGGCCGTCCGCTCTGATCCGCCGCAAGGCGTTGTACGCCGGCATTCTCGGCCCGAGCAAGTTCTGGCGCGTCGTGGCCGTGTGGGTGTTCGGCAAGTCGTCACTGAAGAAATTCTTCGGGCGCAACCCCGAAGTGCTCGACGTCGGCACGCTCGGGCCGCAGCGCTACATGTCGATCGAGACGACCAAACCGGCGACGCGGCGCACCCGCCGCAAGGCTGCCAAGGCCGGGCGGCCGTTGCCGAGCCGCAAGGAGCTCGCCGCGCTCGCCCAGGTCGAAGCCGACGCGGCGGTGGTCGCCCGCAAGCGGCGCCGCCGATGACGCCGCTCGCGGCTGGCGAGCGGGTGATCCTGCTCGACGTCAAGAAGCGTCGCTATCTCGTCGGCCTCGCCGACGGTGGCGAGTTCCACACCCACGCCGGGTTCGTGCCGCACGGCGACATCATCGGGCAACCCGAAGGGGCCGTCGTCAAGTCCACCAAGGGTGCCGAGTACACGGTGCTGCGGCCGACGCTCGAGGATTACGTGCTCGAGATGCCGCGCGGCGCGCAGGTGATCTATCCCAAGGACCTCGCCCCGATCTGCATGCTCGCCGACATCGGGCCCGGCATGCGCGTGTTCGAGACCGGGGTCGGGTCCGGGGCGCTGTCGATGACGATGCTGCGGTGGGGCGCCGACATCGTCGGCTACGAGATCCGTGAGGACTTCGCCAACCGGGCCAAGGCCAACGTGCGCGAGTTCCTCGGCGCAGCCGCGCTCGACCGCTACGACGTGCATCTCGCCGACTCGTACGAGGGCATCGACCCGGCGCACGGCAGCTTCGACCGGGTGGTGCTCGACCTACCCGAGCCGTGGCAGGTCGTGCCGCACGTCGAGCCGGTGCTCGCCGCCGGTGGCGTGCTCCTGGCCTACACGCCCTCGATCGTCCAAGCGATGCAGGTCCGCGAGCAGCTCAAGGGCCGCTGGATCGACGTGCGCACGCTCGAGGTGCTCCACCGCGGATGGCACGTCGACGGCCAGGCTGTGCGCCCCGACCACCGCATGGTGGCGCACACAGCGTTCTTGACGGTCGGTCGGTTCCTCGGCCAGGGCGCTCGGGCGATGCGCACCGACGAGGGCCACGAGCGCTTCGGCGGGGGCCGCCCGAAGCGCTGAACGGGGCCGATCGAAGGCTCAGAGGTCGACGCGGTCCATCGTGAACTCGACGTGCAGCTGGGCGGGCTCTTCGGAGCCGCCGGTCATGCTGGCGAACGTGTCGACCACGGTGGCGTCGACCACGAACGCGAACGTGTCGTCGTCGAACTCGGTGATCTCGAGCGTCCCGCCCGGCTCGGTGATACCGAACAGGGCGTCGTTGCCGTCGATCGTCATCAGGATCGACCACAAGCCGTCCGACCCGAGCGGGCCGCCCGGTTCGAGCGCGTACGTCCCGGGGGCCATCGGAACCGACGACTCGTCGGCGTCGCCGCTGCTCAGCAACGAGAAGTTGGTGGTGCCGTCGCCGCTGCAATTGGCGACGATCGTGAACCCGTCGCCCCAGAACGACCGCTCCGTGTCGCCGAACCAGTAGCTGACGACCCCTGAACTCGTGCTCTGCTGTTCGCCCCACTCGGCAGTGTGCCCGCCGGTGAGCGCGACGCTGCACGATCCGCTGCCCTGGGCTTCGCTGTCGGGGAGGTCGCCGAGATCGGCCGGCAGGGTGCCGCCCGGGAGCAGATCGTCGAGGCTCTCCGGCAAGCTGCCACCCGGCAGGAGGTCGTCGAGCTGCTCGGGCACGGTGACGTCGGAGAGGTCGACGCCCTCGGGCAGGGTGCCGCCGGGCAGGTTGTCCTCGATCGCCTGATCGACCTGCTCGGCAGCGTCGCGAGCGTCGTCGTCGTCACCCCCACAGGCGGTGAGGGCCACGAAGGGCAGAGCAAACAAGAGGGCAGTCCCGCGACGCAACATGCCATCGAACGTAACGCGACGGCCTGCGCCGCGCAGCGAATAAGCCCGCGCGGTGGCAGGCGCCGTCACGGTGACGCAGACGCGACAACGCCCGCCGCACAGCGCGGCGGGCGTCGGTCGGACTCGATGAGCGAGTCGTCAGCGATCAGCGGTTACCGCGTCAGGGCTCGATGAAGATGCACTCGCCGGGGCATTCCTCGGCGGACTCGATCACGGCGTCGAGCTGGCTGTCGGGGAAGTTGGCGAGGCCTTCGGCACCCTGCGGGTTGCCCTTGGCGGCGGCGAACACCTTGTCGCCTTCCTTGACGTAGGCCAGACCATCGTCGAGCAGGGTGAACACGTCCGGTGCGATCTCCTCGCACAGGCCGTCACCGGTGCACAGATCCTGGTCGATCCAGACCTTCATGTCGGATGTTGCTCCTTCGGGCAGGTGGGTTGCTCGGCCAGTTTACACGGCGCGCGTCGCGCAAACATCCCCGATCGAAGGTGGCGCATCGATCGTCACGACCACGTGTAGGGTCCCGAGCGAGTACCTCTTACCCCGAGGGAGGCAGCAGTGACGGAGCACGACGACGACGCAACCAGGGTCGCCGCACTCGCCGACGAGAACGCTCACCTGCGCGCCCGGTTAGCCGATGTGCCCACCCGCATTCGTGCGCTCGAGGAGCGCCTGCTGGAGACCAAGGGCCAGCTCGCCCAGACCACGGCGCAGAACGAGAAGCTCAGCTACACCCTGCGCGAGGCCCGCGAGCACATCTCCAGCCTGCGCGACGAGGTCGACAAGCTCACCCAGCCGCCGAACGCGTACGGCGTGGTGGTCGGCAAGAACAGCGACGGCACCGTCGACGTGCTGACCAGCGGCCGCAAGATGAAGGTGCAGCTGCATCCCGACATCGAGCTCGACCTGCTCGACCTGGGCGCCGAGGTGGCGCTCAACGAGTCGTTCAACGTGATCGCTGCGCGCAGCCCGGAGACCACCGGCGAGGTCGTCGCGCTCAAGGAGGTCATGGAGGACGGCGTGCGGGCGATCGTGATCGGCCGTGCCGACGAGGAGCGCGTGTGCGATCTCGCCAGCGCGCTGCGCGGCGTGCACCTGCGCGCCGGCGACACCTTGCGGCTCGATACGCGCTCGAACCTGCTGCTCGAGAAGCTCCCGCGGCCCGAGGTCGAGGGCCTGCTGCTCGAGGAGGTGCCCGACATCTCCTACGCCGACATCGGTGGGCTCGACTCCCAGATCGAGGCGATCGCCGACGCGGTCGAGCTGCCGTTCCTGCACCAGGAGTTGTTCGCCGAGCACCGCCTGCCGGCGCCCAAGGGGATTCTGCTCTACGGGCCGCCCGGGTGCGGCAAGACGCTGATCGCCAAGGCGGTCGCCAACTCGCTCGCCAAGAAGGTCGCCGAGAAGATGGGCGAGGGCAAGGGCCGCTCGTACTTCATCAACATCAAGGGCCCCGAACTGCTCAACAAGTACGTCGGCGAGACCGAGCGCCAGATCCGGCTCGTGTTCCAGCGCGCCCGCGAGAAGAGCGAGGAGGGCTGGCCGGTGATCGTGTTCTTCGACGAGATGGACTCGATGTTCCGCACCCGCGGCACCGGCATCTCGTCCGACATGGAGTCGACGATCGTGCCCCAGCTGCTGGCCGAGATCGACGGTGTCGAGGGCCTGCGCAACGTGATCGTGATCGGCGCCACCAACCGCGAGGACCTGATCGACCCGGCGATCCTGCGGCCCGGGCGGCTCGACGTGAAGATCAAGATCGAACGCCCCAACGCCGACGCGGCGCGTCAGATCTTCGCCCGCTACCTCACCGACGAGATCCCGATCGGTGCGGGCGAGTCGGTGCCGGCGATGATCGACGCCACCGTCGCCGAGATGTACCGCGACGACGACGCCAACCGGTTCCTCGAGGTCACGTACCAGAACGGCGACAAGGAGATCCTGTACTACAAGGACTTCGCCAGCGGCGCGATGATCGAGAACATCGTCCGGCGGGCCAAGAAGCTGGCGATCAAGCGCCTGATCGCGGGCGGTGCGAAGGGCGTCCGCACCGACGATCTGCTGGCGTCGATCAAGCAGGAATACAAGGAACACGAGGACCTGCCGAACACCACCAACCCCGACGACTGGGCGAAGATCTCCGGCAAGAAGGGGGAGCGGATCGTGTTCATCCGCACCCTGATCTCGCAGGACACCGACACCGACGCCACCGGCGGGCGCAGTATCGAACGCGTCCAGACCGGCCAGTACCTGTAGCGACGGTGGGCGGCGTGCCGGGCTGGTGAACGCCGGCCCCCGCCGGCGTTTTGCCGTTATGGTTCGCTCATGTCGATCCCGAAGGTCTGCGGCATCGAGACCGAGTTCGGCATCGTCGTGCGCGGCGGCGACAACAACCCGGTGACGGCCTCGTCGCTGCTGATCAACGCCTACGTGTCGGCCACCAACCGGGCCAATCACGGGCGGATCGGCTGGGATTTCGAGGACGAGTCGCCGGCCAACGACGCTCGCGGGTTCAACCTCGCCGACGTGTTCGCGCCCGAGATCGAAACGACGCTCGTCAACGCCGTGCTCCCGAACGGGGCCCGCTACTACGTCGACCACGCGCACCCCGAGATCTCGACACCCGAGGTGCTCACGGCGGCCGAAGCGGTGCGCTGGGACCGCGCCGCCGAGGAGATCGTGCGGGCGTCGATGGAGCACGCCAACGTGCTCCTGCAGGGCGGCGAGATCGTCGTCTACAAGAACAACTCGGACGGCAAGGGCAACAGCTACGGCTGCCACGAGAACTACCTGATGCACCGCCGTGTGCCGTTCGGGCGGATCGCGGCTCAGATCACGCCGCACTTCGTCACCCGCCAGGTGTTCTGTGGCGCCGGCAAGGTCGGCTGCGAACAACCTGGCCGGGCGCCCGGCGACGTCGCCTTCCAGATCAGCCAGCGGGCCGACTTCTTCGAAGAGGAACTCGGCCTCGAGACCACGCTCAAGCGCCCGATCGTCAACACCCGCGACGAGCCGCACTGCGACCCGCAGCAGTACCGCCGTCTGCACGTGATCGTCGGCGACGCCAACATGAGCGAGGTTGCCACCTTTCTCAAGGTGGGTACGACGGCGATCGTGTTGGCGATGATCGAGGACGAGGCGCTCGGCGACGAGTGGCTGCTCGCCAACCCGGTGTCGGCGATCCGTCACGTCAGCCACGACCCCTCGTTGCAGGCCACCGTGCTGCTGCGCGACGGGCGCCGCGTGACCGCCCTCGAAGTGCAGTGGGGTCTGCTCGAGCGGGCCAAGAAGTACCAGCTCAGCCACGGCCTCGACGCCGCCGGTGGGGCGGTGGGCGACGACGTGTTGGCGCGTTGGGAGGCCGTCCTGGCCGGGCTGGAAAGCGACCCGGCGTCGGTCGCCGATCAGGTCGACTGGGTGGCCAAGCGACGCCTCGTCGAGGGCTATGCCGCCCGCCACGACGTCGCCCCGGACGACGCCCGGTTGAAGGCGATCGACCTGCAGTACCACGATCTGCGCCCGGGCAAGGGGCTCGCCGAGCGGGCCGGTCTGGCGCGGCTGGTCGACCCCGACGATGCAGCATGGGCGACCCGCAACCCACCCACCACCACGCGCGCCTACTTCCGTGGCCGCTGCCTGCAGAAGTTCCCGGCCCACATCGTCGCCGCCAACTGGGACTCGCTGGTGTTCGACGTCGGCCGCGACCCACTCCGCCGGGTGCCGATGATGGAGCCGCTGCGGGGAACAGCCGACCACGTCGCGGCGTTGATCGATGCCAGCGACACCGTGAACCAACTACTCGAACGGCTCGGTGCCTGACCCCCGATGGAACACCTCTCCGGGACCGAGCCCGCGACAACATCAACCGACCGTGCTAGGAAGGAGGGCACATGAGCGAGCGAGTTCATAAGCAGCAACCAGCCCAGCGCCGCGACGAGACCACCGTCGACGAGGCCGCGCCCGCCACCAGCGAGACCGGCGAGAAGCTCAAGGCCGAGCTCGACGACCTGCTCGACGAGATCGACGAGGTCCTCGAGACCAACGCCGAGGAGTTCGTCAAGTCGTACGTGCAAAAGGGCGGCGAGTAACCCGTATGGCAATGCCGATCTTCGGGCCCACCGACGACCCGGGCTCGAACTTTCCCGACCTGCTGCGCCGGGTCGGCCTCGCCGCCGACTGGGCGGGCGAGGGAACCCTCGACGTGCCCCACGCCACCACCTGCGTGGCGTTGCGCTACGCCGACGGCGTCGTCATGGCCGGCGACCGGCGGGCCACCGCCGGCAACCTGATCTCGCACCGGGCGATGGAGAAGGTCGTCCAGGCCGACAGCCACTCCGGAGTGGCGATCGCCGGGGCGGCCGGGCCGGCGATGGAGATGATTCGCCTGTTCCAGCTGCAGCTCGAGCACTACGAGAAGGTCGAAGGCACCGCCCTCAGCCTGGAAGGCAAGGCCAACCAGCTCTCGGCAATGGTGCGCGGCAATCTGCCGGCGGCGATGCAGGGCTTGGTCGTCGTCCCGCTGTTCGCCGGCTACGACCTCCGCCGGGCGGTCGGCCGCTTGTTCGCCTACGACGTCACCGGCGGGCGCTACGAAGAGCGCGAGTACGTGGCCACCGGCTCCGGTTCGCTGCACGCGTCGACGGTCATCAAGGTCGGTTTCCGGCCCGGGCTGGCACGCGACGAGGCGATCACGCTCGCCGCCCGCTCGCTGTGGGAGGCCGCCGACGCCGACTCGGCCACCGGCGGTCCCGATGCGCTGCGCGGGATCTACCCGATCGTCGCCACGGTGAGTGCGTCCGGTTGGCAACAGGTCGACGACGACGAGCTGGCCACGGTGTTCCAGGCGATCGCCGACGAGGCCCGCTCGCGAGGGGGTGTCTGACGATGTCGATGCCGTTCTACGTCGCCCCCGAGCAGGTCATGAAGGACCGCGCCGACTACGCCCGCAAAGGCGTCGCCCGCGGCCGTGGCCTGGTGGCGATTCGTTTCGCCGACGGGATCGTGATCGTCGCCGAGAACCCGTCCGAGACGCTGCGCAAGGTGTCGGAGATCTACGACCGGATCGCCTTCGCCGGGGTGGGTCGCTACAACGAGTACGACCAGCTCCGTGTTGCCGGCATCCGCGCCGCCGACCTCAAGGGGTACCAGTACTCGCGCGACGACGTCGACGCACGCACGCTCGCCAACCAGTACGCCCAGATCCTCGGCAACATCTTCACCCACGAGATGAAGCCGATGGAGGTCGAGATCCTCGTCGCCGAGGTGGGGCTGACGCCCGATCACGACCAGATGTTCCACATCACGTTCGACGGCACGGTGATCGACCAGCGCGACGTCGCGGTGCTCGGGGGCGACACCGAGCCGGTGGCGACGCGCCTGCGCGAGGGCTTCGCCGAGGGCCTCGACCTCGCCGCCGCGGTCCGCCTCGGCGCGCGCGCCCTGGCTGGCGAGCGCGAGCTCCCGCACACCGAACTCGAGGTCGCCCGATTGGCCCGCGGCAACGGCCGCCGCTGCTTCCGCCGCCTCGCCGACGCCGAAGTCGCCGACATCCTCGGCTGACCGTCCGCTCGTCCTCCTGGTCGCGTTGTCGGCGATCCCGGCGGCGAGGTTGTCACCCCAGATTGCCGATCTCGCAATCCTGCGTGCCAACCTCCGTCCGCAGCGCGGCGACCAGCGTCGCGACGACGTAAGCCGGGTCGTCGAACACGTCATCGCGGGTGAAAAAGTAGATCGTCTTACCCGCCAGTTGGAGGGCGTTGCGCCGGCGCTCCTGGCGCTGGCGCTCTTCGCGACTGAGATACCCACGGCGCCCGCCGACCTCGACGACGATCGGGACCGTGGTGTACTCGAAGTCGACTCGGGCCACTCCTGCGCCAGCAAGCTCGTAGCGACGTTGGAGCATCGGGGTCGGCAGGCCCGCGCGCTCGACGAGTCGGAGGAAGGCCCGTTCGAGCCCGCTCTCGACAGCGCCGGCTCTGGCTAGCCGGTCGAGCGCGGCGGCGCCTGCGCGTCCGACGCGCCCGAGCTCGCCAAGCCGTCGTTGGACGGCCGCCGGCGCGGTCAGCCGCTGCCGGGTCGCGCTGGCGAGTGCGTCGCCGGCCTCGTCGACGCTCGCGTGGGCGAGCAGCTCGATGATCGTTCGTGTCGGCGACGTACAACGCAGGCCGTCGACCAGGCCGCGGTCGAGTCGCGACAGCGGTGCCAAGGTCGACGTGACCGTCCCGCTGGTACGGCGGTTGCGTTGCTGCCGCGGTACGAGGAACTCGAGCGGACCTTCGCCGAAGCCGTCCAGCCCATGCAAGTGCGCGGCCGCGCGCCCGCTCACGAGTGCCTCGGAGCCGAGGTCGAGCAAACCCGCCATCAGCCGCCCTCGGTAGGTCAGCGTCGTGCCGGGGTGGTGCAACGCGGAGGTCCCGCAGGCGATCAGCTGTCCGGCGCCGACTCGCCGCGACAGTGCAGACGCGGACAGACCGGCAGCGCGGGCCTGCACTCGCGAGAACACCTGGTGCTGCCGCGCAGCGAGGTCGATCAGCGCTGCGTCGAGGTCCTTCACCCTCCCAAGTCTCCGCCGGCGGAACGACGCCGCCTACCGTCTGGGCAGTGGTGCCCAGACGGCCGGCGTTCGGGAGGTTGTCACCGCCGATTGCGGATTTCGCAGTCCTGCGTGACAACCGCGCGCCGGCGCCGATGAGTCGCTGACGCAACTGCGTCAGCGTGTCGCGATCGGGAACCGCCCGAGCGGTGGCGGCGAGCGGATTCGGCCCGCCGACGAACGTCATCACCGGCCGTTTCGAGGACCGTCCTGACGGAGGCGCCGACGACCTGCTCGCCGCGCAGTTGATCGAGCGTGCCCGCTGCGGCGAGCCGCTGGATGCGGTTGCGACCGCGGCGGCGGTGGCGATCTCCGACGAGGCCCGGCACACGCTCCTGCTCGGCTCGGACCATGTCCACCCGGACGACATCGCCTACGCCACCCACGTCGATGCCTTCCCGTTCGCGATGGAAGCCGAACGCTGCGGCCGAGCGCTGGTCCTGACCGCCCGCGAGCCGTAGCCTCGCCCGGTGCTGGAATCGGAGCGCCGGGGCGAGCGGATCACCAACTGGGCGGGCAACGTCAGCTTCCGCGGTCAACTTCAGCGACCCGGGTCGTTGGACGACTTGCGGCGTGCGGTGACGTCGGGAACCAGCGTGCGGGTGCTCGGCAGCGGGCATTCGTTCAACTCGATCGCCGACCCCGGCGAGGGTGGCGTGCTCCTGGCGCTGGACGCGCTCCCGAAGCAGATCGACATCGATGCGACCGCCCTCACCGTGCGCGTGGGCGGGGGAGTGCGCTACGCCGACCTCGCCACAGCGCTGCACGCCCACGGCCTGGCGCTGGCGAACCTGGCGTCGTTGCCGCACATCTCCGTGGCCGGGTCGGTGGCGACCGGCACGCACGGTTCCGGCGTCGGCAACGGATCGTTAGCGTCGGCCGTGGGCGAGGTCGAGCTCGTACTCGCCGACGGCGCGACCGAGACGATCACGCGCGGCGACCCGCGGTTCGGTGGCGCCGTGACGGCGCTCGGCGCGCTCGGCGTGGTCGTCGCCCTCACGCTCGATCTCGAGCCGGCGTACGAGGTCGAGCAGCGCGTGTACACCGACCTGCCGCTCGATGCGCTCGACTTCGACGCGGTCGCGGCCGCGGCCTACAGCGTGAGCTTGTTCACCGACTGGACGTGGTCGGGATTCGGGCAAGTGTGGGCGAAGCGCCGGACCGACGAAGCGCTGCGGCCGTTCCCGTGGGCGACCCCCGCCACCACCAAGTTGCATCCGGTGCCCGGCATGCCGGCCGCCAACTGCACCGAGCAGATGGGCGTGCCCGGCCCGTGGCACGAACGGCTGCCGCACTTCAAGGCCGACTTCACGCCGAGCAGCGGCGACGAACTGCAGTCCGAATACCTCATGCCGCGCGAGTCGGCGCGCGAGGCCCTGCACGCCGTGGACGCAATCCGCGACATCGTCGCGCCCGTACTGCAGGTGTGCGAAGTGCGGACGGTGGCCGCCGACGAGCAATGGCTCAGCCCGGCCTACGGACGTGACAGCGTGGCGGTGCATTTCACGTGGATCCGCGACACCGCGGCGGTGATGCCGGTCGTGGCGCAGGTCGAGCAGGCCCTCGCCCCCTTCGACCCGCGCCCGCACTGGGGCAAGGTGTTCACAACCCCGCCCATCGCGCACCGAGCGCGGTACCCGCGCCTCACCGACTTCGCCGCGCTGGCTCGCGCGCTTGACCCGGAGGGCGTCTTAGCGAACACGTTCGTCGGCGACGTGCTCGGCCCGATCTGAGTTCAGTGGCCGCGCACGAGGTGCACGGCTGAGCGGCCGAGCGCTGGGCGGCTGGGTCACCAGCCGCTTCGCTGGCCGGTGGCGAGGGCTACCCGGACGTCGGCGACGATCGACGCCAGCCGCGGCCAGTTCGGCTGGTTGACGTCGACCAGCGGGGGAACGAGACCGACCGACTCGACGATGGCCGTCTCACCGCCGATCACCGCCAGCGTGTTGGCGAGCTCGTCCGGGCTGAGCGACGTGCGCAGCGTGTCGCCGAGCGCCGCGGTGACCCGGCCGTAGGCGCCGAGCACGTCACCCGCCGACACCTGTGCAGCGAGCGCCGCCAGCAGTTGCCGCTGGCGGGCTGTGCGGGCGTAGTCGCTGTCGGCCGACCGGCTACGCACGTACCCGAGCGCCAGTGTGCCGCTCATGTGGATCGTGCCGGGCCCGAGCGTGTCGGGGTAGTCGGTGTCGCCGCCCGGAATGTTGCCGGGCATCGGCACCGCCCGAGGGACGTCGACCGTGACCCCGCCGAGCGCGTCGACGAGTTCGACGAAGCCGCGCATGTCGATCAGCACGTAATCGTCGATGGTGACGTCGAGCGAGCAGCCGAGCCCCTCGGCGAGGGCGACGACACCGGGGTCGACGCCGGGCACCCCGGCGTAGGCGTTGCGCAGCTCGGGGTTCGACTGGACCACCGGGTAGACGGCGTTGGCGAGGTCGGAGAAGCCGGTGGGGAAGCGGGCCGCGAGCGGGCTGCCGGGGGAGAAGCGCAGGCGCATCAGGTTGCGCGGTACCGAAACCAGCGCCGCCCGTCCCGACGGTGCGTGGATGCTGAAGAGCATGATCGTGTCGGTCCGCAGGCTCCAGCGTCCGGGCCCGGCGTCGCCGCCGAGCAGAAGGATCGTCGCCACGTCCGTGTGGCTGGCCGGATCGACGCCCGAACTCGGGCAGCTCGTGAGCGGTTCGAGCGGGTCGCTGCCAGGGCTCGCCACCTTGTGTGGGCGCGGCCGCCCGACGGGAAAGGTGGCGCCGGGCACCGGTTCGGTGGTGCTCGTGGTGACCGCCGCGGCCACCGTGCCCGGCACGAGCAGCTCGGGGTGGGCGACGTCGGCGGCGGCGTCCCACAACGGCGCGTCGAGGTCGGTGGTGAACACGGTGGTGAGATCGCGGTGCGCCTGCCCGGCGGCCACGGTGGCCCAGCCGAACGGCGCAATCGTGGCGACCACCACAGCCGCCGCGCCGGCCGCGCGCCACTCGACCGGGCGGGCATGCGCTACCCACACCTCGGCGACCGCGGTGAGGCGGGCGGCGATCGCGGCCGCCCCGGCAACGACGACCAGCACGAGGAAGTCGCCGTCGAGCCACAGGGCGACCCACGTACGACGCTGGGCGACGGCGTAGACGGCGACCGCCAGCGGGATGCCGCACCCGAGCAGGAACAGGCCGACCGCGAGCGCCGCGCTGCGGCGCCGGACGCCCCACCCCGGCAGCAGCGCCGCCCGCAGCGCCTCGCCGATCACGGCCGCGGTGGGACGGCCCAGTGCCGCGAGCGCTCGACCGCCCGCAGCCAGTCGGCGTAGCGCCCGCCCGTGTCGCCGTGCTCCGGCGCGGGCGCGAAGGCCGTGTCGAGCTGCCACGTTCCGGCGACCTCGTCGAGCGATGCCCACACGCCTTCGGCCAGCCCGGCCAGCAGCGCGGCCCCGAGCGCGGTCGTTTCCGCCTCGACGGGGCGTTGCACGGTGACGCCGAGCAGGTCGGCTTGGAACTGGAGGAGTGCGTCGTTCTGGGCGGCGCCACCGTCGACGCGGAGGTGGGCGAGCGGCGTGCCGCTGACGGCCGTCATCGCGTCGACGACGTCGCGGGTCTGGAATGCCATCGCCTCGACCACCGCTCGGGCGAGGTGTGCCTTGGTGGTGCCCCGGGTGATGCCGACGATCGTGCCGCGGGCGTACGGGTCCCACCACGGCGAGCCGAGCCCGGTGAAGGCGGGAACGACGAACACCCCGTCGGTCGACTCGACCGAACTGGCAAGCGCCTCGATGTCGCCCGACTCGGCGATCACCCCGAGCCCGTCGCGCAACCATTGCACGGCCGCGCCGGTGACGAAGATCGCCCCTTCGAGGGCGTAGGCGACGGTGCCGTCGGCGAGCTCCCAGGCGATCGTGGTGAGCATCCCGTCGGCGGGTGGGGGGCACTCGGGCCCGACGTTGAGGAGCACGAACGAGCCGGTGCCGTAGGTGTTCTTGGCCATCCCCGGCGCGAAGCAAGCCTGCCCGAACAGGGCCGCCTGCTGGTCGCCGGCGACACCGGAGATGGGAATCCCGCCCGGCACGCCCGCCGCCGCGTCGGTGACACCAAAGCGTCCCGACGACGGGCGCACGTCGGGAAGCGCCGCCAATGGCACGCGCAGGAGCTCGCACAGTTCGCTGCTCCACTCGCGGCGGGTGATGTCGAACAGCAGCGTGCGACTGGCGTTGGTGACGTCGGTGGCGTGAACGGCGCCTCCGGTCAGCTTCCAGATCAGCCAGCTGTCGATCGTGCCGAGCGCGAGCGCGTCGGATACGGGCACGCCGCCGCGCTGCGGGTCGAGCATCCACTCCCACTTCGTGCCCGAGAAGTACGGGTCGAGGACGAGCCCGGTGCGGCTGCGCACGAGGTCGAGCTGGCCGGCCGCGGCGAGCTCGTCGCAGCGTGCGGCCGTGCGGCGGTCCTGCCAGACGATCGCCGGGCCGTACGGGGCGCCCGTGGTGCGGTTCCAAGCGACCGCTGTCTCGCGTTGATTGGTGATGCCGATCGCGGCGACCGACGCCCGCCCGACCTGCTCGACGACCTCGGTGAGGGTGGCGACGACGACGTCGAAAATTTCGTCGGGGTCATGCTCGACCCATCCCGGCTGCGGGTAGTGCTGGGCGAACTCGCGGTAGGCGGCGACGGCAGGGCGTCCATCGGTGAACACGGCGCGGCTGCGGACGCCGGTCGTGCCGGCGTCGATGGCGACGACGCAGTCGCTCACCGACGCCTCGGGGTACCGCCGCCGGTGCGCCGAGTGGGCGCCGGCTTGGGGCGCGCGCCAGGCGTGGTGGAGGTGGCTGGCGGCGAAGCGGCGGGGCGCTGCGAACGCAGCTCGCTCCAGGTCTTGCGCGAGTAGCCGAACTTGGCGAGCACGAAGCCGAGCAGGAGGTACAGCGGCCCGCTCGCCAAGAGGCCGGCGATGATGCCGACGATCGGGCGGTCGCGCATGAACAGCACAACCACCGTGCACATGATCGCCGCGTAGATCAGCCACTCGCGGACGAGCCGGCGCCACGGAACCGGTCGAGTCGAATCCCAAGCCATGCGGACATCTTGGCAGCACGCGCGGCGATGCGGACGGTGTCCGCCCGGCATCGCCACGGGTGCCCCAGGCCCCACCGTTAGAGTGGCCGGGTGCGAGTCGGAGTGCTGACCGGTGGTGGCGATTGTCCCGGGCTGAACGCGGTGATCCGCGCGATCGTCCGCAAGGCCGAACGGCACTACGGCGACGAGGTCGTCGGTTTCCGTGACGCGTGGGACGGCGTGATGGAGCGGCGGACGATGCCGCTCACGGTCGAGACGATGCGCGGCACGCTGCCGCGCGGTGGCACCGTGCTCGGCACCCGGCGGGGCAGCCCGTTCGATCACGCCGACGGCGTGGATCGGGTGCACGCCACGATGGCCGATCTCGGCCTCGACGGCCTGATCGTGATCGGCGGCAACGGTTCGCTGACGGTGTCGAGCATGCTCCACGACCAGCACGGCGTGAAGGTGATCGGCGTCCCCAAGACAATCGACAACGACATCGAAGGCACCGACATCACGTTCGGCTTCAACACCGCCGTGCAGATCGCCACCGACGCGATCGATCGTCTGCACACCACCGCCGAGAGCCACGACCGTGTGCTCGTGGTCGAGGTGATGGGCCGCCACAGCGGCTGGATCGCCACCCACGCAGGCATCGCCGGCGGGGCCACGGTGGTGTTGATCCCCGAGCGCCCGTTCGACATCGACGACATCTGTGACCGGATCGTGCGGCGCCACGAACGCGGCCGGTTCGCGTCGATCGTGGTCGTCGCCGAGGGCGCCATGCCGAAGGAGGGCACGCTCGACATCGCGGCCTACTCCACCGACCAGTTCGGGCACGTCCGCCTCGGCGGGATCGGCTACGTCGTCGCCCACGAGATCGGCGTGCGCACCGGCTTCGAGACCCGCCCGGTGCTGCTCGGTCACGTGCAGCGGGGCGGCACGCCGACGGCCTTCGACCGGATCTTGTCGACCCGGTTCGGTGTGGCTGCGATCGACGCCGTGCACGACGAGGCGTGGGGGCAGATGGTGGCAATCTCGGGCGACGACGTCGTGCGCACACCGTTGGCGACGTGCGTCGGCAAGTCCAAGCCGGTCGACATCTCACTGTTCGACGACGTCGCCCAACTGTTCTTCGCCTGAGCCTCCTCCGTCGGGGTCAACCGGAGGGCAGCGCCGGGAAGGCCGGCTGCGCCGAGGCGACCACGCCCGGGTAGTCGTACGTGCGCAGCACCGAGGTGGTCGACTCGCCGTCGCCCTTGGGGAGCGCCTCGGGTTCGCCGTCGATCGTGATCTGCACCGCGGCGACACCGTCGACCTCGGCGGCCGTGTACACGATCTGGGCGAGCGCGTAACGCTGCTCGGTGGACGGCAGTGAGGTCAGCTCGGCGGTCAGGTCGAGGAACAGCGTCGCCCCTTGGCGGCGGCTGCTGAGCAGCACCGTGCCGGTGGGGATCAAGCTCGTCCACTGATCTTCGAGTTCGGCCTCGTTGGGCCCGCTCAACAGGATCTCGATCAGGTCGGCGGTCGAGCGTGCCGAGCGTTGCACGGAGCGGAGCATGCGCGGCTCGCTGCTGCCGGGGGCGACCAGATAGATCAGGTCGGCGCCCTCCGACGCCGAGCCGCTGCCGGCGTCTGGGCCGACCACCGGCTCGGCGCCGGCGATCGTGCGCGGCTCGTCGTCCTGCTGGATGCCGCAGGCGGTGAGTAGGGCGAGCACGGCGACCCACGCCACACGGCGGCGCTTAGGCGAGCTCATCGACCACCTCGCTGTCGGACGCCTCGGCCGGGTCGGCGTCGAGATCCTCGGCGTCGAGCTCGATCACGAAGCGGGCGCCGGGCTGGCCGTCGAGCCGATCGGTGACCCACACCCGCCCGTCGTGCATGCGTACGTGCTCGGCGACCAGCGACAGGCCCAGCCCGGCCCCGTCGCTGCCGGCCCGGCGCCCGGCCGAGCCGCCCCGGGCGAAGCGTTCGAAGACGAGCTCGCGCTCCTCCTCGGGAACGCCCGGGCCGTGGTCTTCGACGGCGATCCGGATCCGCGTCACCGGCTGGTCGGGCGGATCGATCTCGGCGATCGAGACCTCCGGCTCGCCGCCGCCGTGCACCCGGGCGTTGTCGATCAGGTTGGCGATCACTCGGGCGAGTCGCCGGCGATCGCCGTTGATCAGCACCATCTCGGCGCGCGGTGACACGGCAACGCGCGTGCCCGGCAGGCTCGACACGGCCACTGCGTTGCGGACGAACTCGGCGGCCAGCAGGTCTTCTTTGTGGAGCCGCACGGCGCCGGCATCGAAGCGGCTGATCTCGAGCAGGTCCTCGACGAGGCCTTTGAAGCGGGTGACGTCGCTCTTCAGCAGATCGAGCGCGGCCTGGGCCCGCTCAGGCATCTCGTCGCGGCGGGCGTCCATCACCTCGACCGAGGCCGACAAGGTCATCAGCGGCGAACGCAGCTCGTGGCTGACATCGGACGCGAACCGGGTGTCGCGCTCGATCCGCTCCTGGAGCGAGTTGGCCATGTCGTTGAACGAGTTGGCGAGCACCGACAGATCGGGATCGTCGGTGGGTTCGAGGCGGGTGTCGAGGCGCCCGCCGGCGATCGCTTTGGCGGCGGTGGCGGCGACGCCGAGCGGGCGCACGGCGCGGCGGGCGGCGAACGACCCGGCCATCACGCCGAGTGCCGTGGTGATCATCGTGCCGAGCAGCAGCGACAGCTGCACGGAGCGGAGCGTGTCGTCGACCTCGTCGAGGGCGAAGAACTCGAAGTACGCCTGGTTGCCGGGGATCGGGTAACCGACGCTCAGCAGGAGCACACCGTCGATCTCGTGGATCATCGTCGCCGCGACGACGTCGTCGATCACGCGTCGTTCGAGCGCGTCGGGCAGTTCGGCGTCGGTGAAGTTGGTGTCGATCGCGGCGAAGTTGCCGTTGTACCAGACGACCCCGCGCTGCACGCCGTACGCCTGCAGGGTACGCAGTGCCTGGTCGGCGGTGGGCGGACCGCCGCGCAAGGCGTTGGCGGTGATCGCGGCGTTGTTGCGGGTGACGTCGATCGCCGTCGCCTCGCGCTGGGAGATCACGCTGCTGCGGGCGAACCCGTAGGCGACGAGGGCGAGCAGCACCGACAGCAACAGCGATCCGAACGCGAACGTGAGCAAGATCCGTCGCCGCAGGCCCCACTGGCGGCGTGACCGCTCGGTCGGGGGCGCCGCGGTGACCGCCGCGTTCACGTCTGCAGTCGGTAGCCGAGCCCGCGCACGGTGACGACGTGGCGCGGGTTGGCGGCGTCGGCCTCGATCTTGGTGCGCAGGCGGCGCACGTGCACGTCGACGAGGCGACCGTCGCCGAAGTAGTCATACCCCCACACCTTGTCGAGCAATGACTCGCGCGAGAACACCTTGCCGGGGTTCTCGGCGAGCTCGCACAGCAACCGGAACTCGGTCTTGGTGAGGTGGACTTCCTCGCCGTTGCGGAGCACTTTGCCCTCTTCGGGCACGAGCTCGAGATCGCCGAACACGAGCCGCTCGTGCGGCGTCGACGACGGGCGCACGCGGCGCAGCAGCGCACGGATGCGCGCCGACAGCTCCTTGGTGGCGAACGGTTTGGTGAGGTAGTCGTCGGCACCGGCCTCGAGCCCGGCGACGATGTCGTGGGTGTCGTTCCGGGCGGTGACCATCACCACCGGTACGTCGCTGGTCTTGCGGATCGAACGGCACAGCTCGAAGCCGTCGATGCCGGGCAGCATGATGTCGATCAGCACGACGTCGGGGGAGGTCTGGTGGAAGACCTCCATCGCCGCTTCGCCGCTGTCGACGCCGTCGACCGTCCAGCCCTCGTCTTCGAGTGCCAGCTTGACGGCCGAGCGGATCCGCTCGTCGTCCTCGACCGCAAGGATGCGCGTGCCCATCGGGGCCAATGATGCCAGGTCAGACGCCGTTCGCCGCGGCACGGGCGAACAGGACGAGCAGCGGTGCGTGCACGGCCGGCGCGGCAGCGAGCAGTTCGGCCGGGTGCACCGGTGCGCCGGCCCAATCGCTCGTGATCGCCCCGGCGGCGTGACAGATCGCCACGCCCGCCACCATGTCCCACGAGTTGAGTCCCAGTTCGTAGTACGCGTCGACGCGGCCGCTGGCCACCAGGCACAAGTCGTACGACGCCGCACCGAAGCGGCGGAAGTCGCGGACCTTGTCGGCGAGGAACGCCACCCGGCGAGCCTGCGCGGCCCGGGTCTCGGCGCGGTAGGCGAAGCCGGTCGCGACCAGTGCCATTGCCGGGTCGGTGACGGTGGACGGGGTGATCGGGCGCGCGTTGAGTGTCGCCCCGGCCCCGACGGCGCCGGCGTACAGCTCGTCGAGCATCGGCGCGTAGACCGCCCCGGCAACCGGCACCCCGTCGTGGACGACCCCGACCGAGCACGTCCAGGTGGGGAGGTCGTAGACGAAGTTGGTGGTGCCGTCGATCGGGTCGACGTGCCACTCGTACCCGGTGGTGCCGGGCTGCGCGGCGCCCTCCTCGCCGACGATCGCGTCGTCGGGGCGGTCGCGCCGGATCGCAGCGACGATCACCTGTTCGGCGGCGCGGTCGTACTCGGTGACCACGTCGGTGGCGCTCGACTTGGTGTGCTCGCCCAGGCTCTCCCCGGCGAGGCGGCCCTGGCGGGCCAGCGCCCCGGCCTGGCGGGTGTAGGCGACGCACAGGTCGCGCAGCTCGGAGGCTGTCGTCATCGCGGGGCGTGCCCGGCGCGCTCGCGGTCGGCGATCTCGCGCCATTCGCCCATTGCCCGCAGCGCCAGCACGGCCACCACCGCCAGCCCCGCGGCGCACACGACCGCGCCGACGAGCAGCCCGATACCTGCTGGGATGTCCGAGTCGCCGCCGTACTGCAGGTCGACGAGCGCGTAACCGATCAGCCCGCCGGCGAGCCCGGCCAGGAGGATCGTGGTGAACGCGATCGCCCGGGCGGCGACAGGGGGGATGGCCGACAACGGTCGTTCCGACACCGTGACAGCCTAGAAGCGGCACCCCTAGAGTGCGTCGCCGTGCACGTGACGGTCGTGATCCCCACCTACAACGAGGCCGGGAACATCGCCACCGTGTGTGCCCGGGTGCGTGCCGCGCTCCCGGAGGCGACCGTGCTGGTGGTCGACGACGGCAGCCCCGACGGCACCGCGGCGATCGCGCGCCAGGCCGGCGTCGAGCTGGGTGGCGTCGACGTGCTCGAACGGCCCGCCAAGGCCGGGCTCGGCACCGCCTACCGTGCCGGCTTCGCCCACGCCCTCGACGGCGGCGCCGACGTGTGCGTGCAGATGGACGCCGACCTGTCACACGACCCCGACAGCCTCCCGGCGCTGGTCGCCAACGTCGAGCTCGGCGCCGACCTGGCGATCGGCAGCCGCTACGTGCCCGGTGGCCGCACCGTCGACTGGCCCTGGGCCCGGCGCACCCTGTCGCGATGGGGCAACCGCTACGCGGCCGGGCTTCTCGG
>JAEZFY010000197.1 GCA_023417265.1 Actinomycetes bacterium
GCGGCGGCTCGTGCGCCGGCCCGGAAGCTCTGGAACGCGCTCGCCGCGGCGGCTCCACCGGCCCGCACGGGCAGGTCGTCGTCGAGGGCCGGCCGGGTGGGTGCCGGGTCGGTGGGCGGGGTGCCGAAGCGGTCGGTGGGCGGGGTGTCGAAGCGGTCGCCGGAGACGCTGCCGAAGTCGGCGCGTTCGAACGCGTCGCTCAAGCGCGCCGTGAGGTCGGGTGCGTAGCCGGAGACGGGATCGGGTGTCGCCAGATCGGCCTCGAGCGCAGCCAGCACGGCCGCCTCTTCGGCATGCTGCGGGTCGGGGGCGTGTGTGTACTCGGCCCCGTTCGTGTGCCCGTTCGGCTTGGGGAGGTTGAGCGCCGTGGCGAGATCGCCGATCGTGGCGCCGTCGGCACCCACCGGTGGGGCCATGATCGGCAACTCGTCGTCGGCGAACAGGCTCGACGGGAGCTCGACGTCGACGACCAACCCCGGGCTTCCCGGGTTGAGCGTGACGACGATCGCGTGCTTGCTGGCGAGCAGCGACACGACGGAGATGCCGAGCGTCGGCTCGACCGACAGGCCGACGATCGGGGGGTTGCGGAGCAACTCGTTGAGCTCGGCGAGGCGCTGGTCACCGATGCCGACCCCGGAGTCGACGATCCGCAGCAGGTAGCCACCGTCGACCCGGCGGCCGCCGACCTGCACGAGGCTCTCCGGCGGGCTGAACGCGGTGGCGTTGTCGAGCAGCTCGGCGAGCAGGTGGGCGATGTCGGCGACGACGTTGCCACGCACCCGGAGGCGATCGATGTGCTCGATCTCGATCCGGCGGTACTCCTCGACCTCGCCGATCGCGGCGCGTACGACCGTGTCGACGTCGGTCGGTCCGACCCTGCCACGCCGCGGCTCGGCGTTGGCGAGCACGAGCAGCGACTCGGAGTTGCGCCGCATGCGCGTGGCGAGGTGGTCGAGGTGGTAGTAGCTGGCGAGGACGTCGGGGTCCTCGACCTCGGCTTCGAACTCGTCGAGCAGCGACAGCTGACGGTCGACCAGCGAACGGTTGCGGCGGGCCATCGTGACGAACAGGTCCGACACGCCGCGACGCAGCACGGTCACCTGCTCGCGGGCAACCTCGTGGAGCGTCCGCTGGAGCGAGTTGAACGAGGTCGCCAGCTCGGCGAGCTCGTCGCTGCCCTTGGCGTTGACCTCTTCGACCTCGGGCAGGGCCCGGCCGCGCGGGTCGCGCAGGGCATCGACGAGGGCCGGGAGCTGCTCGTTGGCGACCGCGTTGGCGTTGCGGGCGACGGCCCGCACCCGGCGGGTGATCGAGCGGGTCAGCAACCAGGCGAGCAACGTGGCGAGCAGGACCGCACCGGCAATCACGGCCAGGCGCACGCGAGTGTCGGCAGCGATCCCGTCGGCCTCGGCCTCGGCGTCGACGATCACCTCGGCGAGCAGGTCGCGCTGGATCGAGTCCGAACCCTCCATCGCCGCGTACGTGCTGGCGATGTCGGCGGCGACGTCGATTGCGCCGGCGTCACCGTTGATCGCCCGGCTGACGTGGGACTGCGGGCTCGACATCTGCGAACGAACACCCGCCTGGCGGTACACGGCCGCCCATTCGGGGGTGGTGGTGGCGTCGAACTGGTCGAACGCACCGGTGACGTCGTTGAGCGCGGCCCGGGCGTCGATCAGCGGCTGGACCGATTCGGGCTGAAGCGCATGGCGGGCGATCGCGGCGACGAAGCGGCCCGAGGCGAGGTTGGCATCGGACAGCTGCGACACGCCGAGCAGCAAACGACCCGCTGCGGGGTCGCCGGTCGACGACTGCAACAGGCTGCCGACGGTGTGCAGTTCGCGCAGCGCCGTCTCGTAGTTGTGGAACGGCGAACTCGCGGCGGCCACGGCGACCGTCGGGTCCTGGGCCCACGAACGCGTCAGCTGGCGGGCCAGGTTGAGGGCGCCACCGATCTGGTTGAGCTCGAGCTCGCCGGTGCTCGCCTCCTGGGCGAGCTGGGCGAGCAACACGTCGATCGCCGCGTCGCTGGCCATGCCGGCCTGGTCGAGCACGTCGGCGTCGGGCGTGTCGGCGGCCGAGGCGACGCTGATCGTCGTCTTGCCGAGCACCGCATCGATCGCCACCGCCTGTTCGGCGGTGACCGCCTGGGTCGCATCGAGCAAGGCGCCGAGTGTCGTGCCGAGGGTGGCGTCACGCTCTGCCTGCTCGACCCGGTCGAGGTCGGCCAGCACGGTGACGGTGAGCAGGGCTGCAATGGCAGCGATGAGCGGAAGCGCCGCAAGGAGGAGCTTGCTCGACAGTGAGGTACGTCGCACGATCGGAGCTATCGGCGCTCTGGACGAGAGCTTGAGGAAAAGCGGACGCTCACTTCAAGCGCGGCTGACACGATGCCGATAGCGACGCCGTGCCCGAGAACCCGAACGAAGCCGACTTCCGCCACAGCCTCGTGGCTGCGGTGCAGGCGGAGCTGCAGCGCCATGCGGCCAACATCGGCGCCGAGATGGAACGTCTCCGCAAGGAGGCGATCGAAGACCGGGCGAGCCTGCGCGCCGAACTGAAAGGTCAACTCGGCGAGCTCGCCCGGATGGTCGAAGAAGTCCAAGCGCAGGCCGCTGCCGACCTCGAACGCTCCAAGTCGGCGTTCGAAGCGCGCATCCTCGACTCCGAGAATCGCCAGGCCCGTCGGCTCGACGACGTCACCACGGGCATGCAGGCCACGGTCGAAGCCGCGGCCCAGCCGATCCTCGCCGACATGGCCACCGAGAACGAGCGCGCGGTGGGCCGGCTCGAGCAGCTCGAGGCGCAGCTCCACAAGTTCGACGAGCAGGCCGCCCGGATGGTCACCTACGTCCACGACGCGATCCAGAAGACCGAAGCCCGGCAGTCGCAGATGGCCGACGACATCCAGGCGCGCGTGGCGACCGAGGTGAGCGTGATGCGGCCGCTCGTCGACGAGATCGACTCCTCGGTGCGCCGCTTCCAGCGCGAGATCAGCACGCAGGTGTCGTCCCGGCTGAACGAGGCCGAGGACCGCTTCAACTCGCGCCTGATGGCCGCCGAAGCGCGTATGAAGGAGACCGCCGGGGCGCAGATCGCCGACGTGCAGGCCCACGTCGGCCGCGTCAACGCCCACATCGACGACACCCTGGCCGTGCTCAACAACCGCCACGAGCAGGTCAACGAACGGTTCGAAGAAGCCGACGCCAAGTTGGAGGCGCTCGCCGAGTCGGTGCGCGGCGTCGACAGCGGGGCGCTCGACGAGATGCGCGAGAAGGTCTCCTCGGCGGTGGGCGAGGCGATGCTCGTGCGGATCGAGATGGAGCGTCTCGAGAAGACCGTCAGCGGACGAACCGACGAGCTGACCGTCCGGATCACCGAAGTCGAGACGCAACTGATCGACGCGACGATGGACGTGTCGACGGCGATCCAGCTCGACCGCCTCGAGGAGCTCGAACGGGCCGTGCTCGAACTCGACCCGTCACGCTTCCCGGCCTACGACCCGTCCGCCGCCGGCCTCAAGCGCCCCGAGCCCGCCGGCGCGGCCGCGGCAAGCGAGCCGGCCGAGGTGGACGTCGATGCCGATCAAGACGTGGGCGTCGAGCAGTCCGAGCCGGAGCAACCCCCAGCCTCCGCCAACGAAGCCGACGCCGGTCAGGTCGAGCCGGCTGAACAAGCCGTCGGCGAAGCCGAGCCCGAGACCGACGCCGAGGTGGCCGAGGGCGACGATGATGCCGCCCCGGCCGAGATGTCGGAGCCGGCCGAGGCGCCCGCTCCGTGGGCGATGGCGATGATGCCGCCACCGCCGAGCGCGGCCCCACTGACCGTCCCGCCACTCAGCCCGGTACTGCCGGGCCTGCCCACCCCACCCGCGTCGGCAGAGCAGCCGGAACACGGGACGGACGCGACCAGCGACTTCAAAGATTCTCTCAACGGATCGTCAGCGCTTGCCGAAGAACACCCCGAGCCGGCCCCCAGCTCGTTCGCCCCGTGATGTGGGCTGACGCGGTGACCGACAGGCGACGACCCCACAGCACGACACGAGTAGCGGGATGATGGCACTACGAAAGAACAAAGACGCCAAGGCAGCGGCCCCCGCCAGCGCGGGCGGCACGGCGACCGCCGTCGCCGAGCCGGAAATCGGGCCTTCGGTCGAAGAGTGCGTCGCCACCGGCCAGGCCCTGGTTGCCGCCGGTCACCTCGAAGGGCCGGCGCTGGCGACCGCACTCCAAGAAGCCAACGGCGACCTCGCCGCGTTCGGCTCGATCGTGCTCGGCAAGCACGGCGTGGGGCGCAGCGACTACGCCAAGGCGCTCGGCGCGGCATGCGGGATCGCCGTCGCCGACACCCGCGCCCAGGGCGTCGACCCCGACGTCGCCCAGTACGTCGACGAGGCGGTTGCCCGGCAGTACTCGTTCGTACCGGTCACCGAAGCCAACGGCCACGTCCAAGTGTTCGGCGCCGACTGCTCGAAGGTCCGCCGCGACGCCGCCGAAGCCGCTGCCGGGCGCAAGTTCGAGTGGTTCGCCACCGACCCCAACACGGTGTCGTCGTACACCGAGCAGCTGTGGCGCTCCGACGCCGACATCGGCCGGATCGTCGCCACCTTCCAGGACTCCGACGTCGCCCACAGCCTCGCCGAAGAGGCGCTCAACGAGATCAACCTCAACGACCAGGCACCGGTCATTCAGCTCGTGTCGCGGATCGTCGGCCAGGCCCTGCGCGACCGGGCGTCGGACATCCACATCGAGCCGCTCGACAAGGACCTGCGCGTCCGCTACCGCATCGACGGGGAGCTGGTCGAAGCGGTGCGCCTGCCGCTGAGCACGCACAACCCGCTGATCAGCCGCCTCAAGATCATGTCGTCGATGAACATCGTCGAGAAGCGGGCACCGCAGGACGGCCAGTTCTCGACCACCGTCGACGGCCGCCCGATCGACGTGCGCGTCGCCACCCTCGCCACCGTATTCGGCGAGAAGGTCGTCATGCGTCTGCTCGACAAGTCGCGTTCGATGGTCGGCCTCGACGAGCTCGGCATGCCGCGCGAGACGTACCGCACGTACAGCCAGATCGTGCACCAGCCATACGGCATGGTGATCTGCGCCGGGCCGACCGGCGCCGGCAAGACGACGACGCTGTACGCCACGCTGCTCGACATCAACTCGACCGGCAAGAACGTGACCACGATCGAGGACCCCGTCGAGTACGTGTTCCCGGGGATCAACCAGGTGACCACGAACGAGCGCGCCGGGCTGACGTTCGCCACCGGCCTCAAGGCGCTCATGCGCCAGGACCCCGACGTGATCCTCGTCGGTGAGGTCCGCGATGCCGACACCGCCCGGATCGCCGTCAACGGCGCGCTCACCGGCCACTTCGTGC
>JAEZFY010000149.1 GCA_023417265.1 Actinomycetes bacterium
CTACCGTGCGAACCGGTCCCAAACTTCAGACGATGCACAGCTAGGAGCACCACCCAATGGCAGATCTCGGTTACGACGGCAGGGTCGCGGTCATCACCGGCGCAGGCGGCGGTCTCGGCCGGTCCCACGCGCTGGAGCTGGCGAAGCGCGGTGCGCTGATCGTCGTCAACGACCTCGGCGGGGCGGTCGACGGGGGGGGCGGTTCCCACACCGCAGCCCAGCAGGTGGTCGACGAGATCAAGGCCGCCGGCGGCGAGGCCGTGGCCAACTACGACAGCGTGGCCACGCCCGAGGGCGGCGCGGCGATCGTGCAGACCGCGCTCGACACGTACGGGAAGATCGACGGCGTGATCGCCAACGCGGGCATCCTGCGCGACAAGTCGTTCCTCAAGATGGAGGACTCCGACTGGGACGCCGTGCAGCAGGTCCACCTGTACGGCGCGTACTACACGATCCACGCCGCGTGGCCGCACCTGCGCGACCAGGGGTTCGGCCGAATCGTGGTGGCGACCTCGACGTCGGGCATCTACGGCAACTTCGGCCAAGCCAACTACGGCGCCGCCAAGCTCGGCCTGGTCGGGCTGATCCACACGCTCGCGATCGAGGGCGCCAAGTACAACATCAAGGCCAACGCGGTCGCTCCGATCGCGGCGACGCGCATGACCGAAGACATCCTCCCCGAGGAGGCGTTCGCCAAGTTCGGGCCCGAGTACGTCGCCCCGGTGGTCGGGCAGCTGCTCACCGAAGAGCTCGACCAGTCGGGGTCCGTGTATATCGTCGGTGCCGGCAACGTGCACTCCGTGGCGTACTACAAGAACAGGGGCGTGACGTTCGAGCATGTGCCGACGCTCGCTGAGGTCGGCGAGCAGTGGGCGGCGATCAACGATTGGAGCGAGCCGCTGCGCGGCAAGCCGCCGGTCTGATCGACCGTGCCGGCCGGTCAGCCGACCGACCGGCCGATGAACGCCATCAGCCGGTCGGTGGCCGACGCCTCGTCGGCCACCGGCATGGCTGGGCCGAACTGACCTGAGCCGCGCAGCATCGAGTCGAGCGGGCGCATCTCGGCAAGCAGCCGTTCAGCTTCGTCGGCATCGAGCTCAGCAGGTTGGCCAGAGGCCGTGGCGAGGTCCCACGTGTGCATGAACACGTCGGACGAGTAGAACCGATCGAGCGCCGCCGCCAGCGGTTGCGTGCCGGCCATCGGGTGCACGAAGTCGCGATCGGCCGCAGGGCCGTCGAGCAGCGCCTGGATCGACGCCGTGTGCGTCTGCCACCGCGCGGCCTGGTCCGTGGCCGGGTTGGCGGGGAGCTCGATCCCGCCCGCCGCGAGGAAGCCGGTCGACCAGTCGATCAGATGGGCGACGACATCGCCGGCGGTCCAGTCCGGCACCGGGGCCGGGGCGGTCCAGTCGGCGACGCCGTCGACGACCTCGGTGAACCGGGCGGCGACGGCGCGATGCCGTTCGGCGGGTGCAGTGGGGATCATGCCGGTTCCTTCGAAGTGCGAGTCGGGGGCGGGGTCGGTTCGTCACCCATCGCCGACAGTACGGCGTCGAGGCGTCGGTAGCGCTCTTCCGCCTGGCGGCGATACCGCTCGAGCCATTTGGTGGCCAGATCGAACACTTGCGCCTCGAGGTGGACGGGGCGCCGTTGGGCGTCACGGCTGCGGCTGACCAAACCGGCCTCGCCGAGCACCTTGAGGTGCTTGGAGACCGCCTGCAGCGAGATGTCGTACGGCTCGGCCAGCTCGGTCACGGTCGCGTCGCGCTCGGCCAGCCGGGCGACCATGTCGCGGCGGACCGGGTCGGCGAGCGCGGCGAACACCGCCGACACCTGATCCGACCGCGGGTCGGCCGCGGGGAGGCTCACAGCTTGCCTGCAGCGACCAGTTCGTCGATCCGCGCGTAGCCGTCGTCGATGCCTTCCTCCATGCCGCTGGCGAGCCACTGGTCGCGCTCGTCGAAGCTGCCGCACAGCGACACCGCGTGGAGCTTGGTGCGGCCGTCGCCGAGGTCCTCGAACGTCATCGTCTCCAGCGCCACGCCATCGGGGAACCCCTCGAACGTGAACGTCTGGACCAGCTTGGTCGGGCTGACCTCGTGGAAGCACCCGCGGAACTTGTACTCCTCGGGCCCGTCCTCGCCGTCGCGGCTGTGGGTGTAGCGGAACTCGCCACCGTTGCGGCAGTCCCAGGCGTCGATCGTCATGCGCAGCTCGCGCGGGCCGAGCCACTGGGCCACGAGATCGGCTTCGGTGTGAGCCCGGAACAGCTGCGCCGGGGTGGCGTTGAAGATCCGCTCGATGTGGATCGCCGGGACCTTCGGGTCGGCGGTGATCTCGGCGGGATGGGCGACGGTCGTCACGTTGGTTCCTCCTGTGCACTGGTGCTCAACTGATTGGTTGAGAACGAGTACACCACCGTCGAACCGGGTTGTCAACCCAAAGGTTGACAATGTGGCCCCCGCTACCCTCGCTGCATGACCCGGCTGATCGACGTGCTCGGCGAGGCCGCCGCCGACGCCGGCGAACCCGACTCGATCGTGACCGCCGTGATGACGTGGGCCGAGGACGGCGGCCGGGCGCTGTACCAGCATCAGGAAGAGGCGATCCTCGAGTGGTACACCGGCGCCAACGTCGTGCTCGCCACGCCCACCGGGTCGGGGAAATCGCTGGTGGCGATGGCCGCCCACGCAGCGTCGGTGTGTGGAGGCGGCCGCTCGTGGTACACGGCGCCGGTGAAGGCGCTCGTGTCGGAGAAGTTCTTCGACCTGTGCGACCAGTTCGGTGCCGAGCACGTCGGCCTGCTCACCGGCGACTCGGCCGTCAACCCAGACGCACCGATCATCTGTTGCACCACCGAAGTCCTCGCCCTCGCCGCCCTGCGTCACGGCCCGGCGCTCGACGCCGCGGCGGTGATCCTCGACGAGTTCCATTACTACGGCGAGCGCGACCGCGGCTGGGCGTGGCAGACCCCGCTGATCACGCTCCCGCAGAGCCAGTTCCTGCTGATGTCGGCGACGCTCGGCGACACGACGTTCTTCCGTGGCGACCTCACCGCCCGCACCGGCCGGGCGACGGCGCTCGTCGATCGGGCGGTGCGGCCCGTGCCGCTCACCTACGAGTGGCGCAGCACCACCTTGCACCGCACGGTGGAAGAGCTGCTGGAGGCGGGCAACGCCCCGCTGTATGTCGTCAACTTCAGCCAGGCCGAAGCGGTCGAGGTGGCGACCGCGATGGCGTCGATCGTCAAGCTCGACCCGGCCGCCAAGGCGATCGTCGCCGCCGAGCTGGCCGCCGCCAAGCTCGCCAGCGGGTTCGGCAAGGACCTCGGGCGGCTGCTCCGCAACGGGGTCGGCGTGCACCACGCCGGGATGCTGCCGCGCTACCGCCGGCTCGTCGAGCGGCTCACCCAGCAGGGCGTGCTGCGCGTGGTGTCGGGTACCGACACGCTCGGGGTGGGCGTCAACCTGCCGATCCGCACGGTCGTGCTCACGCGCCTGTACAAGTACGACGGTTCGGGCACCGGCCTGCTCGGTGCCCGGGCGTTCCACCAGATCGCCGGACGCGCCGGACGCGCCGGCTACGACACCACCGGGTTGGTCGTCGCCCTGGCACCCGATCACGTCGCCGAGAACCTCGCCAACCAAGCCCGCGCGGCCGCCGACCCGGCGAAGAAGCGCAAGCTCGTCAAGGTCCAGCCGCCGAAGGGGTTCGTGTCCTACGACGAGGCAACGTTCCTGCGCCTCCAGGCGGCGCCCCCGGAACCGCTGACGTCGTCGTTCCGGATGACACCCGGGATGGTGCTGCAACTGTACGACCGTGCCGGCGAGCACGGCAGCGACTGCTGGGCCGACTTCCGGGCGGTGCTGACCGGCAATCACGAACCGCGCCCACGCCAGCGAACGCTGATCCGCAACACGATCAAGCTCTACAAGGGCCTCCGCACCGCCGGCGCGCTCGACGACCCCGACATCGCCCTCGACCAGCTGCTCGCCCCGTTCTTGCTGCACGCCGTGCCGCAGGTGCCGCGCGACACCGCCGAGCACGAACGCAGCTACCCGTTCGCCGTGCTGGCCCTGGTCGAGTCCGTGTGCGACAACCCCGTGCCCGTACTGATGGCGCAACGCGACAAGGCCCGCGACGCGGCGATCGCCGAGATGAAGGCCGCCGGCGTGGAGTACGAGGAGCGCATGGAGCGGCTCGAGAAGGTCACCTACCCACAGCCGCTACGCGACGACATCTACTCGATCTTCGACGCCTGGCGCGGCGGGCAGCCATGGATCGGCGACCGCAACATCGCCCCCAAGGGCGTCGTCCGCGACATGTGGGACCGGGCCCTCGACTTCCCCGGATTCGTGCGCCACCTCGGCATCAAGCGCGCCGAGGGCGTGCTCTTGCGCTACCTGTCGGATGTCTTCAAGACGCTCACCCGGGCGGTGCCGGTCGACGCCTTCGACGACCAGCTCGACGAGATCGCGACGTGGCTCGGAGCGGTCATCAAGACGACCGACTCGTCGCTGCTCGACGAGTGGCAGGCGCTGCTCGACGGGGCCGACGCCGAGGCGGCGGCGGTGCCCGTCGTGGTCGACCTCGCACCGGCCGCCGTGGCGGTACCCGACGACGACACCGCCCTGCGCACCCTCGCCCGCAGCCGGATGTTCCGGTGGGTGCAGTACGCCGCGAGCCGCCAGTGGGAGGCGTGGTCGGCCGACCTCGGCGAGGCCGGCGACACCCGGTGGACGGCGGCCCGCCTCGCCGAGGCCGCGGCCGGGATCCCCGCCGGCGTCGAGATCGGCCCCGACGCGCGCCGCAACGACCTGTTCGCCCTCACCGATGAGGGCGATTCGTGGGTGCTCACCCAACGGCTCGTGATCGACGGCGAACCCAGCGAATGGGCATTGCGGGCCACGGTCGACGCGGCGAGCACCCGCGCGGCGGGTGAGATCGTGGCCCGCTTCGAGCGCGTCGACCGTCACGAGTGAGCCGCACACCTCACCCAGGTGGCGAACCCCCGGAGCCCGGGCGCCGCCGGCGTGCCACGCTGGGCGGATGGGCGCTCGGCACCTGCTGATCTACGGACCACCGGCGGCCGGCAAGCTCACTGTCGCTCGGGCGATCGCTGCCCGGTGGGACGTGCGCGTGCTCGACAACCACGTCGCCGTCGACGCCGCGCTGCGGCTGTTCGCGTTCGGTGAACCCGGGTTCTTCGACCTCGTCGACTCGATCCGGGTGACCATGTTGCGCGCCGCCGCGGCGGCCGGCCGGGACGTCGTGTCGACGTTCGTGTACGGGCACCCGACCGACCAGGAGGCCCTCGAACGCTTGCTCGCCCCGTCGCGCGAGCACGGCGCCGACGTGCTCGTCGCACAACTGCTGCCGTCCGCCGACGAGACCCGGCGGCGGGTGACCGCCGAGAGCCGGCGCACCACGAACAAACTCAGCGACCTCGCCACGTACGACTCGGTGGCCGCCCGCCACGACCTGCGCACGCCCTACCCGGGCACCGACCTGACGATCGACAACACGCACCTCCCGGCTACCGACGTGGCCGAACAGCTCGCCGCCCGGGTCGGCTTCCGGGCCCGCGTCGACGCGCCGTGAGAGCCGCGCCGCGCTGCCCGCGCGTGTCAGGCGTTCTTGTCGTCGCGCCAGGCGAGCCAGTCGTGAACGCGCCCGAGGTCGTAGTCGGGGCCGTCGAGGCCGACCGTGAACAGCCGCGTCCCGAGCGCATAGAGCGCCTCGCCGGCATCCTCCGGCGATCCTGAACCGACTTCGGTCGAGCGCTCGATCTCGCCCGGGTCGCGGCCCTCCGTGGCGCACCACTCGTCGAGCACGGCGTGCTTGTGGGCGATCGTCGCCGGGTCGCCGAAGCCGTGCCAAATGTCGGCGTGGCGAGCCACGAGACGGAGCGTCTTGCGCTCGCCCCCACCACCGATCAGTACCGGCACCTTGCGGGTGGGCGCCGGGTTCCCGGCAGCCAGCCGGGCGTCGATGCGCGGCAGCGCCTCGGCGAGCGCGGCGAGCCGCGAGCCGGCCGTACCGAACTCGTAGCCGAAGTTGGTGTAGTCCTTCTCGAACCAGCCCGCCCCGATGCCGAGGATCAGGCGGCCGCCGGACACGTGATCGAGCGTGCGGGCCATGTCGGCGAGCAGATCGGGGTTGCGGTAGCTGTTGCACGTCACCAGCGAACCGAGCTGCATCCGCTCGGTCTGCTCGGCCCACGCCCCGAGCATCGTCCACGCCTCGAAGTGCTTGCCGTCGGCGTCGCCGTACAGCGGATAGAAGTGGTCCCAGTTGAAGGCGATGTCGACGCCCGCCGCTTCGGACTCGGCGACCGCCCGGCGGATGTCGGCGTAGTCGGCGTGTTGCGGCTGGAGTTGTACGGCGATGCGCACCGGATGGTGCGCGTACGGGAGCGGTTCGGTCACGCCGCCGACCCTACGCCGCAGGTGCCCGCCCGCGCCCCCACCCGCCCGCGCCGAGCAGCAGGCCGCCGGCGATCGACCCGACCGCGGCGACGACGTACGCAGTCGTGTACCCGCCGGCGTGATCGTGGAGCACGCCGAGCAGGTACGGGCCGCCGGCGGTGCCGGCCGTGGCGACGAACTGCGAGCGGCTGTACAGCCGCGGGTAGTCGCGAACCCCGAAGCGCTCGGCGATCAACAACGGCTGCAGCATCAAGAGGTTGCCGACGGTGATACCGAACAGGACGATCGCCGGGAACAGGCTCGCCGCGCTCTGGCCGAACGCGACCCATCCGAGCGCAGCGCCCTGCACGCCGGCGAGGGCGACCGTGAACCCGTGCATCGGGACGCGCTCGACGAGGCGCCCGCCGATCAGCCGGGCCACGATCGAGGCGAGCGCGATGACGAGCGTGGCGAAGGCCGCCGAGCCGGCGTCGGTGCGCTCCTCGACGAGCTTGACGATCTGCTGCAACCCTCCGACCTGCGAGCCGAGAATCAGCACGTAGGCGATCGTGAGACACACGTAGAAGCGGCTGCGGACGGCATCGGCGAAGGCGACGCCGTGGATCGCCGTGGCGGGGGCCCCCGGCACCGAACGCTCGCCGTCGGGCAACCAGCCGAGCGCGGCCGGGTCGGGGCGGATCAGCCACAGCGCGAACGGCACCGTGCCCACGACGTACACGAGTGCCAGCCACGGCGCGCTGGCGTCGATACCGCGTTCGTCGAGCAACCACTTCACAGCCGGGGTGATCGCCACACCTCCCGCCGACAAGCCGGTCGATGCGAGCGAGAGCGCGACCGAGCGACGCACGTGGAACCAGCGCGTCACGGCCGTCGTCACCGGCACCAGCCCGGTGCCGGCGAAGGCGATGCCGAACAGCACGTACACGGCGTACAGCTGGCCGTGCGAACTCACCCGCCCGAGCAACAACAGGGCGACCCCACCGAGCAACCCGCCGGCGACGATCACCGCCCGCAGGTCGACGCGGGTGACGAGCCGGGCGATCAGCACGCCGGTCGCTCCGGCGACGACGAAGAACACCGTGGTCGCCAGCGAGATCGCGGCGACGTCCCAGTCGCGTTCGCGGCTGAACGCGTTGAGGTATACGGCGAGCCCGTAGAAGCCGAGGCCCGACGACGTCGACAGCACCAAGAACCCGCCGGTCACCACTCGCCAGCCCGGGAACCGCCCCGAGTCGGCGGCCGGGTGGGTCATGTTCACCGGCGTGAACGTACCGGCGCAACGGTTCTCGGCTGCAACGGTGCGGGCCGCCGCGCCCGCACGCGACGGCCGGCGCCACCACCCCCGATCTGCTCAACTCGCGCCCGGACGGCGCCGATGCACACCGGTACACGTCGCGGGAATCGGAGTGGAGTCGAGTGAGAAAGAGCGCGCCAGTCGCCGAGCGAGCGAGCTGGATCGATGAGCGAGCCACCGCCGTGCTCGATGCGCTGCCCGAGACCGTGATCCTTCTCGACGCGTCGGGCACGATCGTGGCCGCGTGGGGTGCCTGCGCGGAGATCTTCGGTGAACAACCGGCCGATCTACTCGGCATCGAGGCGTACACCCGGGTGCACCCGGACGACATCGGTTACGCCTCCGGTGCGCTCGCCGAAGCGATCTCGCGCGCCGAGGACCACATCCCGATCAACCTGCGGATCCGGGCTGCCGACGGCACGTGGGTGTACGCCGAAGCCGCCGCTGGCTACATCGACGTGCCCGACATGCTGTTGATCACGCTGCGGCCGCTGCGCTATCGGGGGCACATGGACGAGCGCCGCGCGGAGCTCCAGCGGCGCTGCCTGCGGATCGCCTCGGCCGTGGCGGCGGCCCACGGCACACGACTGCAGCAGGCGCTCGTCGACGGGGTCACCTCGATCAACGAGTTCTTCCGGTCGACGTCGGCACGGTTCCTCGTCGGCGCAGACATCCGGGTCGAGCTCGGTGGCCCGGTCGAGTGGCCAGAACCCGTGCCCCACATGCCGGGCACGTTCCACCAGCACGCCCGACGCGGCGAGCACACGGTGATCGAGGTTCCCGTGCCCGCCGAACACGAGGCACGCTGGCTGCTCGCCTGGGGCGAGCCCGACCCGGGTGGGTCGGGATGGGACGGCTCGCATCTCGATGATCTCCAGATGGCCGGGGCGATCATCGCCGCGGCGACGGCCCGGCTCGACCTCGAAGCCGACTTGCTCTATCGCTCGCGTCACGATTCGCTGACCGGGCTGCCGAACCGGGCCGAGCTGGAGCGGCTGCTGCAACGCCAACTCGACCGGTCGGCTGCCACGGTCCTGTTCTGCGACCTCGACGGCTACAAGCTCGTGAACGACGAGTTCGGGCACCGCATCGGTGACCGCGTCCTTGCCGCGGTCGCCACCCGCCTGGCCGAGTCGATGCGCGCCAGTGACGTGCTCGCTCGCGTGGGCGGTGATGAGTTCGTGGCGGTGTGTCCCCCGCTGGCACCCGACGAGATCGCCCGCACCGTCGCCCGGCTCGAGCAGGCACTCGGCGACCCGATCGTCGTCGACGGCGTGATGGTGTTCGTCGGCGTGTCGGTCGGTGCGGCGACGGCCCCGCAAGGGGCCACCGCGGCGAGCGTGATCGCCGCCGCCGACGTCGAGATGTACGCCGCCAAAGCGGCCCGCAAGTCAGACTGATCCGGCGCGTTCGAGCGCCGCCGCGAGATCGCGCAATGCCTGGTCGCGGGCCTGGTCACACACCTCGGGCGGCGACCCCTGAAAGCTGTACGCGGTTGCCTGCGCGTACCCATCGACGGCCGTCGCGATGAACACGGTGCCGGGCGGGACACCATCTTGCGGCTCGTCCCCCACCACGCCGCTCGTCGCCACGGCTACCTCGGCGTCGAGCAGGGCGCACACGCCGAGCGCCATCTCGACTGCGGCCTCACGCGAATAGACGGAGTCGGCCTGTACGCCCAGGTGCCTGCGCTTGATGTCTTCCTGATAGCTGACCACCGACCCCCGGAAATAGGTGGCGGCGTCACCGCCGGCGGCGATCGCGTTGGCGATCCGGCCGGCGGTGCACGAC
>JAEZFY010000152.1 GCA_023417265.1 Actinomycetes bacterium
CGACCGGCGCGCCGTTGCTCGACCAGCACTTCTCGGTGGCGTGGTACGCCAGCAACCAGCTGGTGCGGAACAACACGTTCGTCGCCTCCGGACCGACGTACTCGATCGCGCTCACGGGGCCGGTCGACGCCACCCATGTCGAGGTCGTCACGAACGCGGGCGCACCCGGGGAGCAGTTCCGGTCGGCGCGGGCTGCCGTCGGGGACGGACCGGTCACGCTCGATGTCGTGTTGGCACCCGTGCAGCTGTCGGTCGCCGGCCTGCTCACCGACGCCGACGGCGATCCGCTTCCCGGACCGGTGGCCGTTCGCGCTCGCTTCTCGAGCGCCGGCGGAACGCTCCTCAACGACCTGACCCGCCACGTCATCCCGGTTCAGCACGGCGAGCAAGCCGGGCGGTACGCGGCTGAGTTCATCGCCCACCGCTCGGCGCGGAGCGTCACGCTCACCTACATCATCGACGGGAGCACCTACACCCACACGGTGGCGACGCTCGCGACCGGGTCCAACTCGACCACGTACGACATCGGGTACAACCCGCCGGTGCTCGTCCTGACCGGGCGCGCCACCGGGCCTGGCGGCGCGCCGCTCGTTGCGGAGACTTCCCAGATGCACATCGCCATCTCCGGCTACGACACCAACGGTCAGGGATCGTCCTACAACCGGTACGTGACGCTCGATGCCGAGGGCGACTACGCGGTCGAGATCGTCCTGCCGCGCACGATCGTCGAGGTCGAAGCCCGGATCGGCCAGATCTCACCGGCGCTGCCCGATGTCGATGACTTCTTCCTCGGACGTCGCCCGGTCGAACCGGGCCTCAACGCGGTGCAGTTCGACGCCGCCTACGACCCCCCGGTCGTCACCGTGACCGGCCACATGGTCAGTGCGCCCGGCGTCGGGCTCGCCCCGCCGTACGTGAACGTGCCGCTCGATCTCGGAATCTGGGGCTACCGGATCGACGGCGAGGGTCAGCGCGTACTGACGTCCTACCAGCAGCCCGAGATCACGCCGGCGGTCGACGGCGCCTACACCGCGACAGTCACGCTGTCGCGCCACGCGACCGAAGTCGAAGCGCTGGCGTACGTCGGCCCGCAGCCACGCCAGACCTTCACCGGCCTCCAGCCGGGCCCGCAGACGCTGACGTTCGACGTCCAGTACTGGCCGGCCGTGCTGCACGTGTCCGGCAGGGCCCACGTCGACGGCGAGGTCGCCGCGACCGTGCTCGTGCAGGTCGGCCACGGCGGAACGCAGATCATGCAGATCACGCTGCCGACCGACGCGACGACGGGTATGTTCGACCGGCACGTGCTGCTCCCGCTCGGGCGCGACGACGCCGACGTCACCGTGACCGTCACCCCCACCGCAGGGGCGGCTCACACGATCGACGTCGAGGGTGTTTCCGACGGGCAGACGCGCGAGGTCGATTTCGGTGAGATCGACGACTCGAGCACGCGGTTGCGGGTCACCGGCACCGCCCGGATGCTTGGCGATCCGGCCGAGTCCGTCTCGCTCGCGGTGGCACCCAGATCGAGCAGCGGGGCCTCGGTCGGGGCGACAGTGTGGGCGTACGCCGAGGTCGACCCAACCGACGGCGCCTACGTCGTCGACGTCAACCTCCCGAGCGCGACCGAGCGGGTGGAGGTGACCCTCAGCGCTCACGGTCAGGACGGGCACACGGCCAGCCGGACGGTCGACCTCACGATCGTTCCCCAGGACGACAACGAGCTCAGCCTGTCGATCGACTCCGTCCTGCTCGCGGTCGCGGGGTTCGCCACCGACAGCGGTGTGCGCATCGAGTCACCGGATGACGATCTCGAGTTCCGGGTGTGGCACGGCAGCGCCACCCACGGCTTCCATCTGATCTCGCTGGGCGCGTACTACGAATGGGACGACTCGTACTCGTTCGAACTCGTCCTCCCGGTCGACCCGGCGGTCGGCGTCGTCGAGGACGTCGAAATCGAGTTGCTCGACGCCGGTGGCGATCCGTTCAACCCGACGCAGCGGCGTCAACTCGGCGACCTCGCACCCGACCGCCACGACGTGCGCTGGGACATCGACGTCGGGACGGACCCCACGGTGCACCTCACCGGATCGGTCCAACTCGACGGATGGAGCGACGGCATCTTCATCGTCGACCAGTTCCGCTGGAACCCCGGCAGCTGGCAGCAGGGCTACGAGCAGCTCGGTACGACCACGTTCGACACCCCGATCGGCGAGGACCCAGCGTTCGAGTTCGACGAGACGTTCCCTGTCGCCTCGGCCACCAACTTGATCCGGATCACCGCCCCCGGCGGGTGGACCCGGGCCTTCGTGGTCGAACGCGACCCCGACGCCGACCCGGAGGCCCCGATCGAGCTGGAGTGGGACCTCGACCTCACCGTGCGCCCGCGCTGGCGCCTGAGCGGCGACGTTCGCGCGCACGAGTGCTCGAGCCCGTTGCCACAGGTGTTCGCCCGCGAGGTGTGGGTCTTCGCTTCGGAGCACGCCGCCCAGGTCGACGTCGGCGACCACCAGGTGACCGACGACGGCAACGGCAACGAGCTACGCACCTGGGGCGACGGCACGCTCGCCGACCGCCAGTTGATCGTCGCCGACCTGGAGTCGCACAGCAATGCCGAGGACCCCAACGATCCGCTGCCGTACTACTCCTTCGACAGCTTCGTCACGCTCCCCGGCGTCACCGGTCCGGTGTGGGTCCGCGTCGTCGATGACGTGCCCGGCTCGCAGACCACGTCGTTCGGTGACCCGGTCGCGGTCGGGCCGACCTGGAACGAGTGGTGGGGGTGGGCGGTCGACCAGTACGCCGCCTGCGACATGTGAGCGTCAGGGGAGGCGCTGTTCGAGCTGTTCGATCAGGTCGATCACGGCGTCGGCGATCACCGTGCCGGGCGGGAAGATCGCGCTCGCCCCGGCGGCGCGCAGCTCGTCGAAGTCCTGCGGCGGGATCACGCCACCGACAACGATCATGATGTCGCCGCGGCCGAGCTTGGCGAGCTCGTCGCGCAGCTCCGGTACGAGCGTGAGGTGCCCGGCCGCCAGCGACGAGGCGCCGACGATGTGGACGTCGTTCTCGACAGCCTGCATGGCGACCTCGGCGGGCGTCTGGAACAACGGCCCGACGTCGACGTCGAAGCCGAGGTCGGCGAACGCCGTGGCGATCACCTTCTGGCCCCGGTCGTGGCCGTCCTGACCCATCTTGGCGACCATGATCCGCGGTCGCCGGCCCTGGTGCTCGGCGAACTCGGCGACCATCTGCCGCGCCAGGGCCACGTTCGGAGCGTCGCCGACCTCGTTGCGGTACACGCCCTCGATCGTACGGATCGCCGCAGTGTGGCGGCCGAACACGGCCTCCAAGGCGTCGCTGATCTCGCCCACCGTGGCGTGCGCGCGGGCGGCGTCGACGGCCAACTTCAAGAAGTTCTGCTCGAGGCCGGGCGCCCGGGAACCGTCGACGGATGCCCGGGCCGCGTCGGTGAGCGCCTGGAGGCACGCGTCGACGGCGCCCTGGTCGCGCTCGGCCTTCAGGCGGGCGAGCTTGGCGAGCTGTTGCGCGCGCACCGACGAGTTGTCGACCTTGAGGACTTCGATCTGGTCGGGCTCGTCGGGCTGGAAGATGTTGACACCGATCACCGGCTGACGGCCCGAGTCGATCCGGGCCTGCGTGCGCGCGGCGGCCTCCTCGATGCGCAGCTTGGGGATCCCGGCCTCGATCGCGGCGGTCATCCCGCCGGCCGCCTCGATCTCCTGGATGTGCTCCCACGCCTTGGCGGCCAGGTCGGCGGTGAGCCGCTCGATGTAGTACGAGCCGCCCCACGGGTCGATCGGGCGGGTGGTGCCCGATTCCTGCTGGAGGATCAGCTGTGTGTTGCGGGCGATCCGCGCCGAGAAGTCGGTCGGCAGGGCGAGCGCCTCGTCGAGCGCGTTGGTGTGCAACGACTGGGTGTGGCCCTGCGTGGCGGCCATCGCCTCGACGCACGTCCGGACGACGTTGTTGAACACGTCCTGGGCGGTCAGCGACCAGCCCGACGTCTGGCTGTGGGTACGCAGCGAGAGCGACTTGTCGTTCTCGGCGCCGAACTGCTTGACGAGCTTGGCCCACAACAGGCGCGCCGCGCGCAGCTTGGCGACCTCCATCGCGAAGTTCATGCCGATCGCCCAGAAGAACGACAGGCGGGGGGCGAAGACGTCGACGTCGAGGCCCGCCGCCATGCCAGCCCGGATGTACTCGACGCCGTCGGCGAGCGTGTAGCCGAGTTCGAGGTCGGCCGTCGCCCCGGCCTCCTGCATGTGGTAGCCGGAGATCGAGATCGAGTTGAACTTCGGCATCTCGGCCGAGGCGTACGTGAAGATGTCGGAGATGATCCGCATCGACGGCTCGGGCGGATAGATGTACGTGTTGCGGACCATGAACTCCTTGAGCACGTCGTTCTGGATCGTGCCCGTGAGTTGCCGGTGCT
>JAEZFY010000211.1 GCA_023417265.1 Actinomycetes bacterium
TGCCGCGTCGATCTGCGACCGCGGCGCGGCGGCGCTCGGTCGCCTCTACGCCAACATGGCGGGCTGCGAGCGCAGCGGGCGCGGCCACGTCCGCCGCGCTCGCCCCACCCGGCGGGCCGTGCCGCGCGTGTCCGCGCCGGCCGTCGAGCTCGGTCCGCCGCCACGGATCTTCTACGCGATCTTGGTGACCGTTGCGATGTTCGTGATGCTCGGGCTGGTGATGGTGTTGTCGGCGTCGTCGGGCACCAGCGTCGACGGATCGCCGTACGCGGTGTTCACGCGCCAGGCCGTATGGGCCGGGCTGGGGCTCGCGTTCGCACTGGTGGTGATCAAGGTCCCGTACCAGAAGTGGCGGGCGTTGACGATCCCGATCGCGGTGCTGGCGAGCGGGGCGATGCTGCTCCCGTTCGCTCCCGGCATCGGCGCGACCGTCAACGACGCCACCTCGTGGGTGCGCGTCGGTGGGTTCAGCTTCCAGCCGTCGGAGTTCTTGAAGCTCGCCGCGATCGGCTTCCTCGCCGACTATTACGCCCGCCACGAGCACGAAGTCCACGACCGCCGACACGGCATGGTGCCGATGGCGCTGACCGCCGCGGTGTGCGCCGGCGTCGCCGCGATCCAGGGCGATCTCGGGTCGGCGATCGTCCTCGCCGCGATCGTGCTCGGCGTCGGTGTGATCGCCGGGATTCCGCTCGCCCACGTGGCGCTGGTCGGGGTTGCCGGCGCCGCCGGGGCGACCGCGATGGTGCTGTCGGACCCGCGCCGGATGCACCGGTTGATCGCGTTCCGCGACATCGAAGGCAACCGCGAGGACCTCGCCTATCAGTCGTGGCAAGGGCTCGTCAGCATCGCCAACGGCGGCGTCACCGGCTCCGGCGTAGGGGCCGGTAACTCCAAGCTCGGATACCTGCCGCTGGCGCACAGCGACTTCATCTTTGCGGTGGTCGCCGAAGAGCTCGGCTTCGTCGGGTCGGTCGCCGTGATCGGCGGCTTCATGTTGCTCGTGTGGTTCGGAGTTCAGGCCGCGCTGGCCGCCCCCGACCGGTTCGGGATGCTGCTCGCAGGAGGCATCGCCGCATGGTTCGGCGTCCAGGCGATCGTCAACCTCGGCGGCGTCGCCGGTCTGATGCCGGTGACCGGGCTGACGCTGCCGTTCTTCTCGGCCGGCGGCACGTCGCTGTTCGTCTCGATCGTCGCCGCCGCACTGCTGCTCAACGTCTCGCGGCGAGCCGTCACCGTGTCGCGCGCCGACCGCACCGCATCGGTGCGCCGCGGTCGGGCGCTGCGCAGAGCGCGCGCCTGAGCGCACTCGGCCGTAACGTCGGGCACGTGGCTGACACCTTTGCCGTCGTGACCGGTGGCGGCACCGCTGGGCACGTGCTGCCGGCCTTGGCGGTCGCCGACGCACTCGTCGCCGCCGGCCGCGACGCGTCGAGCATCCACTACATCGGATGCACCCGCGGCATCGAAGCCGAGCTGCTCCCGGAGACGCCGTACCCGTACCACTTCTTCGACGTGGTCGGGTTCCAACGCCGACTCAACGTGCGCAACCTCGGTCGCAACGCCCAGTTCGCGCCCAAACTGGCACGCGCCCGGGCTGCTGCGATCCGGTTGCTGCGCGCGCTCCGGCCCCGCGTGGTCGTCAGCGTCGGTGGATACGCGTCGATGCCGGCCGTGCTGGCGGCACGGGCGCTGCGGATCCCGGTGGTCGTCGTCTGCTACGACCGGCGGCCGGGCCGGGCCAGCCAGGTCGCCGCCCGCAAGGCAGCCGCCAGCGCGACCGCCTTCCCCGACTCGCCGTTGCCGCGGGCGACCCTCACGGGTGCCCCGGTGCGCCGCGCCGTGCTCGACGTTGACCGCGCGGCCGGCCGGTCCGACGCCCGAGCCGCGCTCGGCCTACCTGCCGACCGGTTCGTCGTCGCCGTCACCGGCGGCTCGCAAGGATCCCGCGCCCTCAACGACGCGGTCGCCAAGCTGCTCGACGTGTCCGCCGGTGACACCGGTTTGGCGGTGCGCCACGCCGTTGGGCAGCGCTTCGTCGAGGAGGCCCGGCCCCCGTCGGACGGGGCGTCGGGGGTGCTCTACCAGCCGATCGGCTACGAGCAGGACATGGCCCTGGTGTATGCCGCGGCCGACCTGCTGATCGGGCGTGGTGGGGCGAGCACGGTGCACGAGGTGGCGGTCACGGGCATCCCGGCCGTGCTGGTGCCCTGGGCCGGGGCGGCCGACGACCACCAGACGCTGAACGTGCGCTGGCTCGCCGACCGGGACGCGGCGGTGCTGCTGACCGAGGCCGACCTGGCCACGCTGCCCGCCGTCGTCGGGCAACTGCGCGACGATCCCGGGCGGCTCGCCGCGATCTCGGCAAACGCCGCCGAGATGGGTTCGGTGCACCGCCACGGCAAGCTCGCCGACCTGATCGAAGCGGTCGCCGCCCGACAGCCCGTGTGACCCCGGTCGCCGGTCCGGAGGGGCGACCCCCCATTAGGCTCTCAGCGCCGTGGACACCCGCCCCACACCCCCCACACCGCGCCCCACACCGGCACCGGCTCGTCCGCAGCCGCCGGCGCCGATCGATCTGAGCGCACCCCGGCGGCTCCACGTCGTCGGGGTCGGAGGCCCCGGAATGAGCGCGGTCGCGCTCGCCCTGGCCGAGATGGGGCATACCGTGGCGGGTGTCGACATCCGCGACAAGCAGGTGCTCGAGCGCCTGCGCGCGGCCGGGGTCGACGTGCGCATCGGCCACGCTCGCGAGCACGTCGAGGGCTGCGACGCGGTCACCTATTCGAGTGCCGTACCGGCCGACCTGAACGAGCTCGACGAGGCCCGCCGGCGCGGCATTCCGGTGCTGCGCCGGGCTGGGATGCTCGCCGCGATCTGCGCCCAGGCCAACAAGGGACGCGGCGGGTCGCTCGGCGTCGCCGGGGCGCACGGCAAGACCACCACCTCGTCGATGTTGATGTTGATCCTGGCCGAGGCGGGCTGGCGCCCGAGCTTCGTGATCGGCGGTGACGTCACCGACGTCGGCACCGGCGCGCAATGGACCGGTGGCGATGCCGCCGGCACGAACTGGTTCGTCGTCGAAGCCGACGAGTCCGACGGCACCCACGTCGAACTGCCGTTGCACGCGACGATCCTCACCAATGTCGACCACGACCACGTCGAGGCCGACTGGGGTGCGCTCGACACGATCGAAGCATCGTTCGACCGCTACCTCGCGCAGATCCCCGGACCGAAGCTGATCTGCGCCGACGACTCGCGGGCGGCGGCGCTGGTCGCCCGCCACGATCCGGCGACCACGCTGACGTACGGCGTCGCCGAGGGGGCGACGTACCGGGCCGTCGACCTGCGTCCGGCCCACGGCACGTTTGCGTTCACGGTCACCCGCGCCGGCTCGCCGCTGGTCGAGGTCGACCTGCCGCTGCGCGGCATTCACAACGTGGTCAACGCCACCGGTGCGCTCGGGTTGGCCGTCGAGCTCGGTGTCGCCCCGCAGGTCGCCGCCGCGGCGCTCGCCAAGTTCGGTGGGGTGGCCCGGCGCTTCGACGTCCGCGGCAGCGACGGCGGGGCGACGTTCGTCGACGATTACGCGCACCTGCCCGCCGAGATCGACGCCGTGCTTCAGGCCGCGCGTCACTCCGGCGACGACTGGCAGCGGGTGATCGCCGTGTTCCAGCCCAATCGCTACAACCGGATGGCCGAGATGTGGCGCGAGTACGCCGACGCGTTCACCGCCGCCGACCTCGTTGTCATCACCGACATCTACCCGTCGGGAACCCAACCGATCCCAGGGGTCACCGGGCGGCTCGTCGTCAACGCCGTCGGTGCGGCACACCCGCGCACCCAGCTCGTGTGGTTGCCGCGGCGCGACGAACTGGTCGCCTACCTGGCGCGCACGGTGCGCGCCGGCGACGTGTGCGTGTCGATGGGATGTGGCGACATCGCCTCGCTCCCCGACGAGGTGCTCGCCGCCCGGCGGGGGGCCGGGTGAACCCACTCGACGAGGCGCGGCGCGAGCTGGTCGAGCGCCTCGGGTCCCGGGTGCGGACCGACGTGCCGCTGGCACCGATGACCACCTACCGGGTGGGTGGGCCGGCCGCGCTGTTCGTCGACGTCGCCGAACTGGCCGACCTGACAGCGATCGCGGACGTCCGTCAGCGCACCGGTGTGCCCGTCGTCGTCGTCGGGCGCGGCTCGAACATGCTCGTCGCCGACGCCGGGTTCGCCGGGATCGCCGTGTCGGTCGCCCGGCTTGCCGACGAGATCGAGATCGACACCGCCGCCGCCCGGGTCACCGCCGGCGGCGGGGTCGCCCTGCCGGTGCTCGCCCGGCGCACCGCAGCCGCCGGGCTCACCGGCTTCGAGTGGGCGGTCGGCGTACCCGGCTCGATCGGTGGTGCGGTCCGCATGAACGCCGGTGGCCACGGCTCCGACATGGCCGCCAGCCTGATCGACGTCGATGTCGTCGACCTGGCCGACCGCGGGCAGCCGGCGACGCTCCCGGCCGAAGCGCTCGGCTTGCGCTTCCGCGCCTCGTCGCTCGCGCCCGCGCACGTGGTGATCCGGGCTCGGCTGCAGCTCGCCCCCGGCGACCGCGAGCGCAGCGAGGCCGAACTCAACGAGATCGTGCGCTGGCGCCGCGAGCACCAGCCCGGCGGCCAGAACTGCGGGTCGGTGTTCGTCAACCCGGTTCCTGGCGTCGTCACGGCGGGTGGTCTGATCGACTCGCTCGGCCTGCGCGGCACGCACTACGGCACCGCCATGGTGTCCGACAAGCACGCCAACTTCATCCAGGCGGCCGACGGTGGCACGGCGGCCGATGTGCGCCGCGCGATCGACGCCGTGCGCGCCCGCGTGGCCGAGGCCACCGGCTACGTGCTGCGCAGCGAAGTCCGCCTGGTCGGCTTCGACGACACCGATCCGTTGTCGTTCGACGACGACGCCCTACCGGCCGGCGAGGCCCACCCGTGAGCGAGCGCGAACCCGACCCGGCGGCGCTCGACGAGCTCTCGCGAGCGTTCGGCGAGCACGCCATCGAAGGCGTGCGGATCATCCCCCGCGACCCGTCCCCGCCGCCGGTCGACGACGAGCTCGAACGCACCGAGCCGACGCCCGTGCAGCCCGCCCCGGCGGCCCCCGAACCGCCCGTCGCCCCCGCCGAGCCGGCCGTGATCTCGATCGCGATCGACGACGACCTGCCCGACGCGGTGTACGTCGAGGGCAGCCTCGAAGCCGGACGGGGGAGCGCAGTCGTCGTCATCGAGGACGACGAGTCGGGCGACGCGCTGCGCACCGAGAGCGCGCGCGACCTGCGCCGCGGCGTCGAGCCGCGCATGCGCGAACGGCGCGCCGCGGTCCACCGCGCCAAGGTTCGCAAGCGCCTGATCCGGATCGGCGTGGCGGTGGGCGTGGTGGCGATCCTCGTCGCCGGGTTGGCGATCCTCGGCTCGGGGTTGTTCGCGGTCCAAGACGACCAGATCCGCGTCACCGGCAACGTGTACACCGACCCCGAGGCGCTCGACGCGATCCTCGACGACCTCACCGGCACGCCGACCCTGCTCGCCGACACCGAAGCGATCGAGCGTCGGCTCGAGCAGATCCCGTGGGTCGAAGCGGCGAAGGTCACGGTCGACTTCCCGCATTCGGCGTCGGTCGAGATCCGTGAACGCAAGGCACTGACCACCTATCGCGGGCCCGACCTGCGCTACCGCGTGCTCGACCGCAACGGGCGCGTGCTCGACGTGCTCACCGACTATCCGATCGCGTACCTCCTCATCCAAGGCCCGGACCCGGTCAACCTCGAACCCGGACAGTTCGCCCCGTTCGGGTACGTCGCCGCGTCCGAGCTGGCGCTCAGCCTGACGCCGTCGCTGCGCGGCCGCGTCGAGTCGGTCGGGGTGACCGCCGACGGCGCCGCGCTCGGCCTGCTGCTCGACGACGGCGTCGAGGTCCGGTTCGGCGAAGCCCGCGACCTGCTCGACAAGCTGGTCCGTCTCGAAACCGTGCTGGCCGACATCGCTCACGAGCAAGCGCTGGCGGCCGAACGCGGCGAACCGGCGCCACCGTTGCCCGACGTGATCGACGTCTCGACCCGCGAGACCACCCGTTGAGCTGTCGCCCGGTGGGCGCCACGGGTCGGCCGCCGGCGGTGGGGGCGGTGCGCGCACCGCTAGGATTCCGCCATCTGCGGGCTGCGACGTGCCAGGATGGCACCACGAAATTCAGCTGCCACGCCCGAACGTCGCTCCGAATGACATTGCGTCCCTGCAACCACCCACGCGCTCTCGCCCGTCTCGCCCGATGGAGGCCTTCCTGATGCCCGGCGTTCCCCAGAATTATCTCGCCGTCATCAAGGTGATCGGCGTCGGCGGCGGCGGCGTCAACGCCGTCAATCGGATGATCGACGCCGGGCTCAAGGGCGTCGAGTTCATCGCCGTCAACACCGACGCCCAGGCGCTGCTGATGAGCGACGCCGACGTCAAGCTCGACATCGGCCGTGACCTCACCCGCGGGCTCGGCGCCGGCAGCGACCCCGAGGTCGGCAAGTCGGCGGCCGAGTCGCACGACGAAGAGATCGAAGAGATGGTGAAGGGCGCCGACATGGTGTTCATCACCGCCGGCGAGGGCGGCGGCACCGGTACGGGCGCGGCTCCGGTCATCGCCGAGATCGCCCGCCGGGCAGGAGCGCTGACGATCGGTGTCGTCACGCGACCGTTCGCCTTCGAGGGGCGCCGCCGGGCCGTGCAGGCCGACAACGGTGTTCAGCGCCTGAAAGAGAAAGTCGACACGCTGATCGTCATTCCCAACGATCGCCTGCTCACCGTCGCCAACGAGAAGACCAGCGTGCTCAACGCCTTCAAGATGGCCGACGAGGTGCTCCTCCAAGGCGTGTCGGGCATCACCAACCTGATCACGACCCCGGGCCTCATCAACACCGACTTCGCCGACGTGCGGATGGTCCTGTCCGACGCCGGCTCGGCGTTGATGGGCATCGGCCAAGCGTCGGGCGACGAGCGTGCCGAATCGGCCGCCCGCCAGGCGATCGCCAGCCCGCTGCTCGAGTCGGCGATCGACGGCGCCCGCGGCGTGCTGCTCAACATCACCGGCCCGTCGAACATGGGCTTGTTCGAGATGAACAAGGCCGCCGAGATCATCCACGGCGTCGCCCACCCCGACGCCAACATCATCTTCGGCACCGTGATCGACGACGAGATCGGCGACGAAGTCCGCGTCACCGTGATCGCCGCCGGGTTCGACCGGGTCGACGAGATCGGATCGAGCGCCGGGCGGATCACGCTCGTCGGCGACGACCGCCCGTCGCGGATCACGGAACTGTTCGCCGACGACGACAAAGCCGACGACCCCGACGACGACGACGATTTCGACGTCCCGTCGTTCCTCAAGTAGGGCACTCGCAAGCGCTTGACGTCGACGCCGGCGCCGTTTACCACCGCCACCGTGGCGGCCGCGTTGGCCGACGTCCGAGCTCGCATTCGCGCTGCCGGCGGCGCCGACGACGTCGAGATCCTGCCGGTCACGAAGGGCTTCGGCCCGGCCGCGATCGTTGCCGCCGCAGCGGCCGGGGCGCGGGCGGTCGGCGAGAACTACGTCCAGGAGTTGATCGCCAAACTCGACGCGCTCGGCGCGCCTGGCGGGCTCGGTGATGCCGTCGACCTGCCGGCCGTGCACTTGATCGGCCAACTGCAGACCAACAAGGTCCGCCACACCGTGGGGCGGGTGGCCGTGTACGAGACCGTCGACCGCGCCAGTTTGGCCACCGAGTTGGCCAAGCGGGCCCCCGGTGCCACCGTCCTGATCCAGGTGTCGACCAACCCCGAGCCCGGCAAGGGCGGGTGCCCGCTCGACCAGCTCGACCCGCTCGTCGACCACGTCCGCGCACTCGGGCTGGCGCTCGACGGATTGATGACGGTGGGCCCGACCCCGGGAGAGCTCGCCGGCGCCGGTCCCGATGCCGCCCGGCCCGGCTTTCGGGCCGTGCGCTCCGCCGTCGACCGACTTGGCCTGCGCACCTGCTCGATGGGGATGTCGGGCGACCTCGAGGTCGCCGTCGCCGAGGGCGCCACCCGCGTCCGGATCGGCACAGCCCTGTTCGGCGCCCGCTGACAGCTATGCCCATGCCAGTCGGGGTCGGCGCGATAGCGTTGTCCCGAGGAGGACGTACGGATGTCGTTTTGGAAAGGAACCATGGAGTGGCTGGGCCTTGGCCCTGACGACGCCTACGACGACTACGAATACGACGAGGAGTACGCCGAGCCCGAGCCGGCGCCGCGTCGCCAGCGCCGCCAGGCCGAGCCCGAGCCCCGGCGCAGTCGCGAAGAACACAACGAGGGAGTCGTGCGCACCATGCCGAACCGGCCGACGTTCCCGTCCCGCGACTTCGACCCGTCACAAGCCCGTCGCGAGCGCGACGACTCCGGCGTGTCGCCGCGGCCACAGC
>JAEZFY010000216.1 GCA_023417265.1 Actinomycetes bacterium
ATCCGGCTGCGGCCGCCACGCGGGCCGCGTCGGCGGCGGTGGCGCTCGACCCGCTCGCGGTCGACACCGCGGCCGGCGCCGGTGAGGTCACCGTGACCGCCCGCTACACGAACCGCACCGCGGTGCCCCTGATCGGCCGGCTGCTCGGCGACGTCGAGCTACGCGCCTCGGTGACGATGGCCCGCGAACCGCCGTGAGCGTGCGCGCCGGGCTGGTGCGACGACGATCTAGATTGCGGCGCACATCCCGATCACCGGAACCCCCGATGCACGAGCCCGACGAGATCCTGCACATCGCCCTCCCCGAGGACTGGAGCGCCGCCAAGGCGTCCGGCGAGTACCGCATCAGCACCCGCGGCCGTTCGCTCGACGACGAAGGCTTCATCCACTGCTCGTTCCCGAACCAGGTGGTGCGGGTGGCCAACTTCGCCTACGCCGACGTCACCGAACTCGTGCTCTTGCACCTCGAACCCGAGCTGCTCGGCAGCGAGGTCCGGATCGAGCCGGCCGCCGAGAACGCCGACGAGCACTATCCCCACGTGTACGGACCGATTCCGACAGGCGCCGTCGTCGCCGAAACGTGGTGGGACCGCGGCGACGACGGGCTCTGGCACCGGCCCCGGTTCTGATCGCGGCCCGGGGCCGTCACGGCCCGGTGAACACCGTGCCCTCCGAGCTGCCCTGCTCGGCGTAGTAGGCCATCTTCGGGTCGTACCCCTGGGCGGCTTGCTCCCACGCGGTCAGCTCGGCCCGACCGACGACGTGCCAATGGACCTCGTCCGGGCCGTCGGCCAGACGCAACGTGCGCTGGCCCGCGTACATCTGCGCCAGCGGCGTCCACTGCGACACGCCCGTTGCGCCATGGACCTGGATCGCCTCGTCGACGATCTGGCAGGTGCGGATCGGCACCATCGCTTTCACGGCCGACACCCACACCCGCGCTTCGGCGTTGCCGAGCACGTCCATCGCCTTGGCCGCCGTGAGCACCATCCGCCGCATCGCCTCGATTTCGATCCGGGCCTTGGCGAGCACCTCGACGTTCTTGCCGAGGTTGGCGATCGGCTTGCCGAACGCCTGTCGCGACAGGCCTCGTTGGGCCATCAGGCCGAGCGCCCGCTCGGCCGCGCCCACCGAACGCATGCAGTGATGGATGCGGCCCGGGCCGAGCCGCACCTGGCTGATCTCGAACCCGCGCCCTTCGCCCCACAACACGTTGTCGTACGGCACGCGGACGTTGTTGAAGCGCAGGTGCATGTGGCCGTGCGGGGCGTCGTCCTCGCCGAACACGTACATCGGCCCGACGATCTCGACACCCGGCGTGTCCATCGGGACGAGGATTTGACTCTGACGCCGATACGGGGCGGCGTCGGGGTCGGTGACGACCATCACGATCATGATCTTGCAGCGCGGGTCGCCGGCGCCCGAGATGTAGTACTTCTCGCCGTTGATGACCCATTCGTCGCCGTCGCGTTGCGCGCGGCAGGCGATCTGCTTGGCGTCCGACGAGGCCACATCGGGCTCGGTCATCGCGTACGCCGAACGGATCTCGCCGGCCAACAACGGCGTGAGCCAACGCTCCTTCTGCTCGGGCGTCCCCACCCGCTCGAGCACCTCCATGTTGCCGGTGTCGGGGGCCGCGCAGTTCAGTACCTCGGAAGCGATCGGGTTCTTGCCGAGCTCGACGGCGATGTACGCGTAGTCGAGGTTCGACAGGCCCTCCCCGGTGTCGGCGTTGGGGAGGAAGAAGTTCCACAGGCCGGCCGCCTTGGCCTGCGCCTTGAGCGAGTCGAGCAACTCGAGTTGGCCCTCGCCGTAGCCCCACCGCTCGGCGCGGCCCTCCCCGAGCTCGAAGAACTCGGCCGTCTTCGGCTCGATCACCTCGGCGATGAACGCCTTCACCCGGTCGTACAGCGGACGCACGTCCTCCGACATCCGCAAGTCGTACATCTCAGGTGTCGAAGGCAGCGCAGTCATGCCGTCGAAGTTAGGCCTCGCGGTCGTCGGCGGCCGCTACGCGAGCGGGTGACGTGCGCCCGGTGCGACGCCGGTCGCCGCGCTTGATCCAGCGTTCCTGTTCGGCCTCGAGCGCGGCCTCCTCGGCCACGAGCCGCTCGAGGCTCGTCAGGCGGGCCGGGTCGAGCTCGCCGGCGGCGATCGCCGCCTGCACGGCGCAGCCGGGTTCGCGGTCGTGCTTGCAGTCGCGGAAGCGGCACTGCTCGGAGAGGTCGAACACGTCGGCGAAGGCGCGCTCGATGCCGGTACCCGACAGCCACAGGCTGACCGCCCGAACGCCGGGGGTGTCGACGAGCAGGCCGTCTCCGGGCAGCCGGAGGAGTTGCGCGGCGACGGTCGTGTGGCGCCCACGATGATCGGATTCGCGGACCACGCCGGTGTCCATCACGGCTTCGTCGAGGAGCGCGTTGACGAGCGTCGACTTGCCGACGCCCGACGCGCCGAGGAACGCCAGGGTGCGGTTGCCGGTGGCGTAGGCGCGTACCGATTCGAGTCCGGTGCGGGCCCGGCCGCTGGCAACCAGCACGGGCACGCCGAGCGCCACCGCGGCGAGCTCGGCCCGTGTGGGCTCGGGGTCGTCGACGGCGTCGGCCTTGGTGAGCAGCACCACCGGCGTGGCCCCCGAATCGAACGCCAGCACGAGCTCGCGCTCGAGGCGCCGTTGGTTGGGTGGCGTGCCGAACGAGTGCACGAGGAACACGACGTCGATGTTGGCGGCCAGCGTGTCGGCCTCGAACCGGTCGCCTTCGAAGCTCGCCCGGCGCACGAACGCCGACTGGCGGGCGAGCACGTGGGCGACGGTCTCGCCGTCGTCGGACGCGACCACCCAATCGCCGACAGCCACGTCGGCCGTGATGTTGCGCACCCGCAGCGGCTGGCCGGTGTCGGGGTCGTCGGCCGAGTGCCACAGCGTCGACCAGCCGCGGTCGACGCGAGCGACCCGGGCCGGCATGCCGGGGGTGCCGATCGCCTGCCAGGCCGCATCGAGCGCGGTGTTCCATCCCAGGCGGGGATCGGGAACGGAACCGGTGGGCACGGGTCGAACGGTAGCTGTGTGCGTCGTCTTGGCGACCCGCCGCCGGCCCCGCGCCGGCGGCCGGCGGGTTTGCCCACGGCTCGAACAATTTCGGGTTAACCCCCGTGACCGGCGTGACACCCCCTCTCTAGGCTGTCCCACGCTCCGTCCGCGACGTTTTCTGCGCCACCTCCCACTCCCGTCGAAGAGGCATCGAAGAGGTTTCCATGTACATCCGCATCGCCCGCTGGTGCTACCAGCACCGCATCGTCGTCGTGGTGGCGTGGGTCGTCGCCTTCATCGCCATCCAGGGCATCAGCGCCAGCGTCGGCACCGACTTCAGCGAGGAGTTCGACTCGCTCGGCTCCGAGTCCGATCGGGGCTTCGCCGTGCTCGAGGAGAACTTCGGCGGCGTCGGAGCGTCGTACCTGCAGGGCACGATCGTCGTCAAGGCCGAACAGGGCGTCACCGACCCGGCAGCGCGGGCCGCGCTCGCCGAGCTGATGACCGCCGCGTCGATCGACGGTGTCGCCGTCGGCGACCCGTTCGCACCGGGCGGCGAGGAGCAGATCTCGGCCGACGGCACGGTGGCCTACGCCACGCTCGAAGGCGACGAAGACGTCGTCACGTTCAATCAAACGGCGTCGCTCGGCGCCGAGCTGCTCGAGCGCGCCGAGCAGCTCGAAGGCGCCAACCCGGGGCTCGAGATCGAAATCGGCGGGGCCGCGTTCGCCGAGTTCGAGGTTCCCGAATCCGAGGTCATCGGTATCGCGTTCGCGATCGTCATCCTGATCCTGGCGTTCGGGTCCGTGCTGGCGATGGGTCTGCCGATGGCCGTCGCGCTCGCCGGCGTCGGCATCGGCATCGCCTTGTCGAACCTGGCCTCGAACGTCACGGCGATGCCCGAGATGGCCCCGATCATCGCCACCATGATCGGGCTCGGCGTCGGCATCGACTACGCCTTGTTCGTCGTCACCCGGTACCGCGAAGGGCTCCACGAAGGGTTCCATCCCGAGGCCGCCACGGCCGCCGCCGGCGACACCGCCACCCGGGCGGTCGTGTTCGCCGGGCTCACCGTCGTCGTCTCGCTGCTCGGTCTCTTGCTGATCGGGCTGTCGTTCGTGGCCGGGCTGGGGGTCGCCGCGGCGATCACCGTGGCGGTCACGATCGCCGCCACGGTCACGCTCCTGCCGGCGCTGCTCGGCTTCGCCCAACTCCGCGTCGAACTCACCCGCTGGCGCGGCCTGATCGCGGCGGCGTTGATCGCGGTCGCCCTGCTCGGGGTCGGCCTGAAGGTCGACGCGCTGCTGTTCGCGGCCCCGCTGGCCGTGATCGTGCTGATCGTCGGTGCGTTCCTGCCGTTGCTCAAGCGGCCTGTCAAGATGCCGGCGCAGAAGCCCGTCGAGCAGAGCATCTGGTGGCGCTGGAGCCACCTCATCCAGCGCCACCCGTGGAAGTCGCTGCTCGCCGGGGTGGCGATCCTGTTGGCGCTGGCCTATCCGCTCACCGACTTGCGCCTGGCCGCCACCGACGAGGGCAACTACCCCGAGGCGTCCACCACGCGGCAGGCCTACGACCTGCTCGCCGAAGGGTTCGGCCCCGGCTTCAACAGCCCGCTCACGGTGGTCGCCGCGCTCGACGGCCCCGACGAGCTGGCCCAGTTCGCCCAGGTGGTGGCGGCGATCAAGGCCGACCCGGGGGCGATCGACGACGGCTTGCCGCCGTTCCCCAACGACCCGACCAATCCCACCGCGGCGGTCGCCCAGGTGTACTCGCAGACGTCGCCCCAATCGATCGAGACCGAACAACTCGTCGAGCGCCTCCGCAACGAGGTGGTGCCCGCCGCCGAACAGGCCGCCGGCGGCGAGGTCGAAGCGCTGATCACCGGCGTGGTTCCCGGCAACATCGACTTCAGCGACTACTTGTCCGGCCGTCAGCTGGTGTTCTTCGGCGTGGTGTTGCTGGCCTCGTTCTTGTTGTTGATGATCGTGTTCCGGTCGGTGCTCGTCCCGGTCAAAGCGGTGGTCATGAACCTCTTGTCGATCACCGCTGCCTACGGCGCGGTCGTCGCCTTGTTCCAGTGGGGCCACTTCGGGTCGATCACCGGCATCGCCGAGGGTCCGATCGAGCCGTGGGCGCCGATGATGCTGTTCGCGATCGTGTTCGGCCTCTCGATGGACTACGAGGTGTTCCTGCTGTCGCGCATCCGCGAGGAGTACGAGCACACCGGCGACTCGAAGAACTCGGTTGCCGATGGGCTCGCGTCGACAGCCCGCGTGATCACCGCCGCGGCGGCGATCATGGTGGTCGTCTTCGGCAGCTTCATCCTCGAAGAGAACCGGGTCAGCAAGCTGATGGGCACCGGGCTGGCGATCGCCGTGCTGCTCGATGCCACCGTCGTGCGCATGCTGCTCGTGCCGGCCACGATGGAGCTGCTCGGCGACAAGAACTGGTGGATCCCGAAGTGGCTCAACCGGATCCTGCCGAAGCTGCACGTCGAGGGCTCACCGCACCACGCCGCCGAGATCGCCGGCATCCAGGCCGAGCTCGGGCACGCGGCGGAACCAGCGCCCGAGGTCGAACGCGAACCGCAACCCGCCTGACGCCGGCCGGCTCAGCCGTCCGCCGGGCGCGGTGGGCGGGTCTGGCAGCGTGGGCACCAGTAGGTCGAACGGGCGTGCTCGCCCTGGCGGGCCATGCGGATCGGTGTGCCGCACACGTGGCACGGCCGGCCCTTGCGCCGATACACGGCGAGCCCGCGCGGGTGGGTGCGGCGTGGCCCCGAACCGAGGTTGGCGCGCAGCTGCCGGGCGGCGATCGTCCACAGTGCCCGGCGGCTCTCGGTGTCGAGGTCGGCGAGCGGCGTGAACGGGTCGAGCCGGGCGGCGAAGCACGCCTCGGACTTGAAGACGTTGCCGATCCCGGCGGCGATGCGCTGGTCGAGCAGGGCGTCGGCGATGCCGACCTCAGGGTCGGCGAGCGTGTCGAGTCGCGCCAGCACGGCGTCGAGGGTCGCCGCCTCGAGGCTGTCGGGCCGGCACAGGTCGGGACCGAGCCCGGCCAGCGCACGCGTGCCACCGGCACGCCGGTAGGTCTCGACGACCGGGGCAGAGAAGCACACCGCCACCCAGCCGGTGTCGACTTCGATCACCACCCGGGCGAGGTGCGCCGGCTTGGGCCACCGTTCGCCGACCCGCACGAGCCGCCAGCTGCCGCTCATGCGCAGGTGCGTGCGCAACGACAGGCCGCCCTCGAAGTGCACGAGGAGGTGTTTTCCCTGCGCTTCGACGGCGTCGATCTTGACGCCCGGCCACGGCCGCGTGCCGATCAGCCGGGGCGCCTCGAAGCGCACGACCGTCGCCCCGGCGAGTGCCGGGCGCAGGCGCTGGGCGGCCCGGTAGATGGTGTCGCCCTCGGGCATGCCTCCAGTCTCACCGGTTCGGTCGCCGGGCAAACCCGCGTCGGCCGGCCCGCGGCAACGGCTACCGCGCCGGCGCGCGCGTGGCCGTAGCCTCGACCGCCATGAAGGTGCTGTCCGCCGTCGCCTGGCCCTACGCCAACGGTCCGCGGCACATCGGCCACGTCGCTGGCTTCGGTGTGCCTTCCGACGTGTTCAGCCGGTACATGCGGATGGCCGGCCACGACGTGTTGATGGTGTCGGGCTCCGACGAACACGGCACACCGATCCTGATCGCCGCCGACGAAGCCGGGCTGACACCCCAGCAGTTGGCCGATCGCAACCACCGCCTGATCGTCGAGGACCTCGTCGGGCTCGGCATCAGCTACGACCTGTACACGCGCACCACCGTCGACAACCACTACTCGGTGGTACAGGAGCTGTTCCGGCAGATTCACGCCAACGGCTACTTCGTCGAGCAGACCACACTCGGCGCGATTTCGCCGTCGACCGGGCGCACGCTCCCCGACCGCTACATCGAGGGCACCTGCCCGATCTGCAAGTTCGAATCGGCCCGCGGCGACCAGTGCGACAACTGCGGCAACCAGCTCGACCCCAAGGACCTGATCAACCCGCGCAGCCGGATCAACGGCGAGGTGCCCGAGTTCATCGAGACCCAGCACTTCTTCCTCGACCTGCCGGCGCTCGCCGAGGCGCTCGGCGACTACCTCGACGGGCGCGAGACGGAGGGCACGTGGCGGCCCAACGTGATCAAGTTCAGCAAGAACATCCTCGCCGACATCAAGCCCCGGGCGATGACCCGCGACATCGACTGGGGCATCCCGGTGCCGCTCGACGGGTGGCGCGACAACCCGACCAAGAAGCTCTACGTGTGGTTCGACGCCGTGATCGGCTACCTGTCGGCGTCGATCGAGTGGGCTCGGCGCACGGGCGACCCGGAGCGCTGGCGCGCCTGGTGGAACGACCCCGGCGCGCGGTCGTACTACTTCATGGGGAAGGACAACATCACCTTCCACTCCCAGATCTGGCCGGCCGAGCTGCTCGCCTACGCCGGCAAGGGCGCGCGCGGCGGGCAGCCGGGTGTGTTCGGCGAGCTCAACCTGCCGACCGAGGTGGTGGCCAGCGAGTTCCTGACGATGGAAGGCAAGCAGTTCTCCTCGTCGCGCAAGGTCGTGATCTACGTGCGCGACATGCTCGCCCGCTATCAGGCCGACGCGTTCCGCTATTTCGTCGCCGCCGCCGGGCCCGAGAACCAGGACGCCGACTTCTCGTGGGCCGAGTTCGTGCGCCGCACTAACGACGAGCTGGTGGCCGGTTGGGGCAACCTCGTCAACCGCACCGCCAACATGATCCACAAGAACTTCGGTGAGATCCCTGCCGCCGGCGAGCTCACCGGCGCCGACGAACGCGTGCTCGCCGCCGTGCGGGCGGCGTTCGACGAGGTCGGTGCGCTGATCGCCCGGCATCGCCAGAAGGCCGCGATCGCGGAGGCGATGCGGGTGGTCGGCGAGGTCAACGCGTACTTGTCGGAGCAGGAACCGTGGAAGCTCAAGGGCGACGAGGCCCGACCGCGCCTGGCGACGATCCTGCACGTCGCCGCGCAGTGCGTGCACGACCTGAACACCGTGCTGTCACCGTTCCTGCCGTTCACGGCCAACGCCGTCGACGCCGCGCTCGGCGGGCCGGGCGACGTGCAGCCGCGACCCGTCCTGACCGAGGCCGACGACCTCGACGGCGGGTCGGGTTACCCCGTCATCTGCGGCGACTACACCGGCATCCGCCGGTGGAACACGGCGGCGATCGTGGTAGGCACTCCCGTCGGCGCTCCCACCCCGGTCTTCACCAAACTCGACCCGAACGTGGTCGACGACGAAGTCGCCCGGCTCGGCTGACGAGTCCTCCCGCGGTGCGGTTCGCGCCGACGACCTTGACAACGCACCCCACCAACCCGTAACAGTTCCCCGCAATGGCGACCCCTTCCTCCCGGCCGCTCGTCGTCGTCGAATCCCCGGCGAAGGCGAAGACGATCTCCAAGTTCCTCGGCGACGCGTTCGATGTGCGCGCCTCGGTGGGCCACGTCGCCGACCTGCCCAGCAAGGGCTTGAACATCGACGTCGACAACGGCTTCAAGCCGACCTACGAGCTGACCGAGCGCGGCAAGCAGGTGGTCAAGGATCTGCGGGCGGCCCTCAAAGAGGCGTCCGAGCTCTACCTCGCGACCGACGAAGACCGCGAGGGCGAAGCGATCTCGTGGCACCTTGTCGAGTACCTGAAGCCGAAGGTACCGGTGAAGCGCATGGTGTTCTACGAGATCACCAAGGCGGCGATCGACCACGCCGTCGCCAACCCGCGCGGGATCGATTACGGGCTCGTCGACGCCGCCGAGACGCGCCGCATCCTCGACCGCCTGTACGGCTACGAGGTCAGTCCGGTGCTGTGGCGCCGGGTCAACCGGGGGTTGTCGGCCGGTCGTGTGCAGAGCCCCGCGGTGCGCCTCATCGTCGAGCGCGAGCGCGAACGGATCGCGTTCGTGCCGGCCGGCTACTGGGACATCGAGTTGGCGTCGGCCACACAGCCGGCGTTCACCGCCACGCTGGTCGAGGTCGACGGGACCCGCGTCGCCAGCGGCAAGGACTTCACCGACGCCGGGCAGCTCCGCGATGCCAGCAAGACGGTCGCCCTCGACGAGTCGCAGGCGCGGGCGCTCGCCGCCGGGCTGGCGGGAGTTCCGGTGGCCGTCCGGTCGGTCGAGGAAAAGCCGTACCGGTCGTCACCCAAGCCGCCGTTCATGACCTCCACCTTGCAGCAAGAGGGTGGCCGCAAGCTGCGCCTCTCGTCGAGCCAGGTCATGCGCCTCGCCCAGGGCCTCTACGAACGCGGCTTCATCACCTACATGCGTACCGACAACGTGGCCTTGTCGGAGGAAGCGCTGGCCGCGGTACGGGCGGGGGTCGCCAGCGAGTACGGCCAGAGCCATCTGTCGCCGGCACCGAAGCAGTACTCGTCCAAGTCGAAGAACGCCCAGGAGGCGCACGAGGCGATCCGACCCACCACGCCGTTGCGCAGCCCGCAGGCGGTGCAGTCCGAGCTGAACAGCCAGGAGTTGGCCCTCTACCGGCTGATCTGGCAGCGCACGCTCGCCAGTCAGATGGCCGACGCCACCGGCGTCACGGTCAGCGTGCGCCTCGGTGCGGCGACGGCCGACACGAACACCGACTGCGAGTTCGCCGCCTCGGGGACGACGATCACGTTCCCCGGCTACCGGGCGGTGTACGTCGAGTCGACCGCCGACGATGCACCAGACGGCACTGCCGCCGACGGCACCCGCGAGGCGCTGCTGCCGGCGCTGACCGCCGGCGACATCGTGCCGGTCGAGTCGCTGACCCCGAACGGGCACACCACGTCGGCCCCGGCGCGCTACACCGAGGCATCGCTCGTGAAGCGGCTCGAGGAACTCGGCATCGGCCGCCCGTCGACGTGGGCGTCGATCATCCAGACCGTGCAGGACCGCGGCTACGTGTGGAAGAAGGGTCAAGCGCTGGTGCCGACGTGGACCGCCTTCGCGGTGGTCGGCCTGCTCGAGAACCACTTCGACGAACTGGTCGACTACGAGAACACGGCCAAGATCGAGGAGGACCTCGACGAGATCGCCGCCGGGACCGAACGCAAGGACACCTGGCTGCACGCGTTCTACTTCGGTGGTGACGACGCCGCGCTCCCGGGCTTGAAGCGCTTGGTCGAGGAGAACCTCGACAAGATCGACGCCGCCGAGATCAACACGTTCCCGCTCGGCGTCGACGACAACGGCGAGCTGATCGTCGTCAAACCCGGCAAGTACGGACCGTACGTGAAGCGCGGCGACGACACCGCCAGCGTTCCCGACGACCTGACGCCCGACGAACTGACGGTCGCCAAGGCGATCGAGCTGCTGGCCTTGCCGAAGTCCGACGAGCCGATCGGCGAGCTCGACGGTTACCCGGTGTACGCCAAGAACGGGCGCTACGGCCCCTACGTGCAGTGGGGCGACCCCGACAACCTGCCGCCCGGCCTCGAGAAGCCGAAGATGGCGTCGCTGTTCAAGACGATGGAGCTCTCGCGGGTGACGGTGAGCGACGCCGAACAGCTGCTCCGGTTGCCGCGCACGCTCGGCACCGACCCGGCCGACGGCCAGGAGATCGTGGCCAACAACGGCCGCTACGGCCCGTACGTGGTGAAGGGCAAGGACTTCCGCAACATCGAGTCCGAGGAGCAGCTGCTCACCATCACGCTCGACCAAGCCGCCAAGATCTTCGCCTTGCCGAAGGTGTTCAAGCGTGGCGGAGCGCGCAACATGGCCGCCGCTGGCCCGCTGCGCGAGTTCGGTGACGATCCGGTGTCGCAGCGCCCGGTGCTCGCCAAGGACGGCAAGTTCGGGGTCTACGTCACCGACGGTGAGACCAACGCCTCGCTCGGCAAAGGCGACCGGGTCGAGTCGATGCCGCCCGAGCGGGCGTTCGAGCTGCTCGCGATCCGCCGCGAGCAGATCGCTGCCAATGGTGGCCCGGCCAAGAAGAAGAAGGCCGCCCCGCGCAAGAAGAAGTAGCGCCGGCGTCGGTGGCGCGCATGGGCTCGCCGGAAGCGGCGCTCGCTAGGGTGCCCGGCGTGTCGGCGGTGTACATCGCGTTCGAGGGCTCGGAGGCGTCCGGCAAGAGCACCCAGGCGAAGCGCCTCGCCGATGCGCTCGACGCCGTACACACTCGCGAAACCGGGGGGACCGCGATCGGCGCCCGCATCCGCGAGATCCTCCACGACGTGGCGGTGACCGACCTCGACCCGCGGGCGGAGGCGCTACTGACCGCCGCCGACCGCGCCCAGCACCTCGCCAGCGTGGTGCAGCCGGCGCTCCGCGACGGCCGCCACGTGGTCAGCGATCGCACCGTGTACTCGACGCTCGCCTACCAGGGGTACGGGCGTGGCGTCGAGCTCGCCGACCTGCGCCAGCTCAACGACTGGGCCGTGCGCGGGCGCTGGCCCGACATCGTGTTCCTGCTCACGGTGGCACCGGAGACCACCGCCCGGCGGATGGGCCGACGCCAGCTCGACCGCTTCGAGCAGGCTGGCGACGAGTTCCACGCCCGTGTCGACGCCGGCTTCCGGGCGATGGCTGCGGCCGACCCCGAGCACTGGGTGGTCGTCGACGCCGACCGTCCGATCGACGATGTCTCGGCCGAGATCCGCGGCGTCGTCCGGGAGCGGTTCGGTGTCTGACTCGCTGCTCCCCGGACTCGCCCCGGCGCGCACGGTGTGGGACGCCGTCGTCGGTCAGGACGCAGCGATCGGGCGCTTGCGTCAGGCCGCATCGGACCCCACCCACGCCTATCTGTTCGTGGCCCCGCGCGGGGCCACCGCGGCCATCGCCGCGGGTGCCTTCGCGGCGGTGCTGATCGGCGGTTCCGAGGACGCCACCGCCCGCGACTCCGAGCTCGCGCGGCGCGGCGAGCACCCCGACATCCACGAGGTCCGCCGGGAAGGTGCCTCGATCTCGGCCGAGCAGGCCCGCGAGATCGTCCGGCTCGCCTCGCGCACGCCCGTCGAGGGCGAACGCAAGGTGCTGATCCTCCACGACTTCCACCTGCTGTTGCCGAATGGAGCGGCGCGCCTGTTGAAGACGATCGAGGAGCCGCCGCCGTCGACGGTGTTCGTGATCCTTGCCGAGTTCATTCCCAACGACCTGATCACGATCGCGTCGCGTTGCGCTCGGGTCGACTTCCGCAGCGTGCCCGTCGACGAGATCGCGGCCCGCCTGATCGCTGAGGGCGTGCCCGCGGCTGAGGCGCAGACGGCCGCGGCGGCCGCCGGCGGCGACGTCGGGCGGGCACGCCTGCTCGCCGGTGACCCCGATCTGGCGGCTCGGCGGGCGGCGTTTGCCGTGATCCCGCGGCAGGTGGACGGCACCGGCGCGACCGCGTTGCGTCTCACCGACGAGCTGCTCGGGCGCGTGGAACAGGCCGCCGCCCCGCTGGTCGCCCGACACGCCGAAGAAGTCGAGCAACTCGAGCAGCGCATCAAGCAGTACGGCGAGCGCGGGGCCGGCAAGAAGACGCTCGCCGACCGCCACAAGCGCGAGCTGCGGCGGCACCGCACCGACGAACTCCTGGCGGGTCTGAGCGTGATCGCCGGGGTCTACCGCGACGCCTTGGCGGCCGGGACGGCCGGCGACCCCGAGCGCGCCGCGGCGGCCGTGTGGCGGATCCACGACGACATGGAGGCGTTCGCCATCAACGCCAACGAGTCGCTGCTCTTGCAGGCGTTGTTGTGGTCGCTGCCGCCGCTCGGCCGATAACGTTGCCGTGCTGCCCGGTTAGCTCAGTCGGTAGAGCAACGCACTCGTAATGCGTAGGTCGACAGTTCGATTCTGTCACCGGGCTCCAGTAGGGGTCGCGGCAGGCTGGCCGCGCCGTCGCCCGACGGCCACAGCCGACGCACCTCAGTGCGCGCGGATCAGGCATCTGCGATCGTGGCTGACCGCCAACCCCGCAAATCGTTGAGCACCGCCAACTCGTCGCAGGCCCCCAAGTCGGCGGCACGGATCGAGCGCTCGCTCACCCGCCCGGCCGCGAGTGCCGCTGCGCGCCCGATTCCGGGGAGGCCACCGTCGGCGAGCGGCGGGCAGTACCACGAGTCGCCGATTCGGTACACGAGGTTGGCGATCGTCGTCTCGATCGCGTTGCCGTGCTCGTTCACGAGCACGGTGTCGTCGGCGTTCGGAAACCGTTGCCGCGCCTCGTCGTAGTGACGCCGCCACGTCGTCTTGTGGCAGCAATAGGGGTCGTCGGAGCGGGTGACCTCGGTGTCGATCGCGAGCCGAACCGGGCCCGGCCGCGGTTCGAGCGCGGCCCGTTCGAT
>JAEZFY010000242.1 GCA_023417265.1 Actinomycetes bacterium
CGACCTCCTGGACGCTCGACGCTCGCCGAGCCGGAATCGTGACGCGCTACGCGCTGATCTTGCGGAGTTCGTCGATCAGTTCGCTGACCGGGCGGTACGTGAGCCCGGCGATCGCCCGGTGGGCGTAACGGATCGTGCCTGCGGCGTCGACGATGAACACGCTGCGCCGCGGGAAGCCGATCGGGCCGAGCGTGCCGTACGCCGCGGCGACCGCCTTGTCGGGGTCGGCGAGCAGCGGGAACTCGAGCCCGTGCTTGCCGGAGAAGGCGTCGTGGCTGTCGACACTCTGCGCCGAGATGCCGAGCACCTGGGCGTCGAGCTCGGCGAACTGATCGAGGTCGTTGTTGTAGGCGTTGAGCTGGCGCGTGCAGATCGGCGTGTCGTCGCCGGGATAGAAGACGAGCACCACCGGCCGACCGGCGTAGTCGGAGAGCGAGTAGTCGGCGCCGCCGGTACCGGCGAGCGTGAATCCGGGGGCCCGATCACCGACGCCGACGCTCACGAGGCCGCGGCTTCCATGATGTCGTCGGCAATATCGAAGTTGGAGAACACGTCCTGGACGTCGTCGTAGTCCTCGAGCGTGTCGATGATGCGCATCAGCTTCTTGGCGTCTTCCACCGACCCGACCGGCACGAGGTTCTCGCTGACGAGCGGCGTGTCGGCCGAGACGATCGTGTACCCCGACGCCTCGAGTTTCTCCTTGACCTCGTACGTCGCGCTCGGCGTCGACACGACGCGCCAGTTGCCGTCACCTTCGTCGACGACGTCGTCGGCACCGGCGTCGAGCGCGGCGAGCATCAGCTCGTCGCCGTCGGTGACGCGCTCGAGCACGATCTGGCCTTGACGCTTGAACTGCCAGCCGACCGCACCCGGCTCGGCCAACGAGCCGCCGAGCTTGGTGAGCGTGGAGCGCACGTCGGCTGCGGTGCGGTTGCGGTTGTCGGTGAGCACCTCGATCAGCAGCGCCACGCCACCGGGGGCGTAACCCTCGTACGTGATCGACTCGAAGTTGGCACCGCCGTGGTCGCCGCTGCCGCGCTTGATCGCCCGGTCGATCGCGTCGTTCGTCATCTGCGCGGCCTTGGCCTTCTGGACCGCCGTGCGCAGCGTGGGGTTCATGTCGGGGTCGCCGCCGCCGCTGCGCGACGCCACCTCGATCTGGCGTGCCAACTTGGCGAAGAGCTTGCCGCGCTTGGCGTCGGCAGCGCCCTTCTTGTGCTTGATGGTTGCCCATTTGGAGTGACCGGACATGTCTCATTTGCTCCGTGGCTGGATGTGGCTGAGGAATTGTGCATGCAGACGTGTGTCCGGCGCCAGTTCGGGATGGAACGCGGCCACCAGCACGGCGCCCTGACGGGCGAGCACCGGGGCGCCCTCGTGCTCGGCGAGCACGTCGACGCCAGGCCCCACTCGGACGACCTTGGGGGCCCGGATGAACACGCCGTGGAACGGTGCGTCGGTGCCGCGCAGCGTCAGTTCGGTTTCGAACGAGTCGACCTGGCGGCCGTAGCCGTTGCGCTGCACCCCGATGTCGATCGCCGCCAAGCTGCGTTGGTCGGGGCGCCCGTCGAGCACATCGGTGGCCAGGAGGATCATTCCGGCGCACGTGCCGAAGGCGGGCATCCCGGCGGCGAGCCGCTCCCCGATCGGATCGAACAGGCCGCCCGACACGAGCAGCTTGGACATCGTGGTCGACTCGCCCCCGGGGATCACCAGGGCGTCGACGTCGACCAGATCGGCCGGCGTCTTGACGAGCCGGGTGGCGGCTCCGAGCTCGGCGAGGCGTTCAGCGTGGGCCGCGAACGCGCCCTGCAGGGCGAGCACGCCGACCAGCGGCGTGGCGCGGTCCACCCGGGGGCTCCCCGGATTGGCCCATCAGGTCACCAGCCCCGATCGGCGTAGCGCTGATTGATCTCGTCCATGCCGATGCCGGTCATCGGGGCGCCCAACCCGCGGCTCACCTTGGCGAGGATCTGCGGGTCGTTGAAGTGCGTGGTGGCCTCGACGATCGCGACCGCCCGGCGCGCGGGCTCGTCGCTCTTGAAGATGCCCGAACCGACGAACACCGCTTCGGCGCCGAGCTGCATGGCCAGGGCCGCGTCGGCCGGTGTCGCCAGCCCGCCGGCGCAGAACAGCGGGACGGGGAGCTTGCCGGTCTCGGCGATCTCCTGCACGAGCGGGAGCGGTGCCTGGAGCTGCTTGGCCCAGTCGAACAGCTCGGCCGAGTCGGCCTGGCCGATCCGGCGCAGGTCGCCGAGGATCGAGCGCAGGTGGCGCACCGCTTCGACGACGTTGCCGGTGCCGGCTTCGCCCTTCGAGCGGATCATCGCCGCGCCTTCGCTGATCCGGCGCAGCGCCTCGCCGAGATTGGTGGCGCCGCACACGAACGGCACCGCGAACTTCCACTTGTCGATGTGGTGGGCTTCGTCGGCGGGTGTCAACACCTCGGACTCGTCGACGAAGTCGACGCCGAGCGCCTCGAGGATCTGGGCCTCGACGAAATGGCCGATCCGGGCCTTGGCCATCACCGGGATCGACACCGCGGCCTTGATGGCTTCGATCATCTCGGGATCGCTCATCCGTGCCACACCGCCGTCGCGACGGATATCGGCGGGCACGCGCTCGAGCGCCATCACGGCCGAGGCCCCGGCGTCCTCGGCGATCTTGGCCTGGTCGGGGGTGACCACGTCCATGATCACGCCGCCCTTGAGCATTTCGGCCAGGCCGCGCTTGACCGGGAACGAACCCTTCTCCGTCATGACTCGAATCGTACCGGTCGCGCGGGAGCGCGAGCCGGGTGGTGGGGCTAACGCGTTCGACAGCGCGGTGTGGCGCGATATCCACCCTCCGCGCGAGCTGGCGACCTAGCGTGGTCGCGTGGTCAACGACAGGGGTTCCGACGCGCGACCGATCGACCGGGCGACCGCTCCGACGCGGCGGCCGCGGCGCAGCACGGCCCCGATGCCGCGCCCCGCCAACAGTTGGCCGGCACCCACGGTTCCGGCGCCGCGACCGGTCGACACCACTCCCGTGCCGCCGCTGGCGGCGCGGCGCCCGCCCGCCGGGCCGATCTCGGTGACCCACGAGCAGGTGGTCACCGGTTCGCTTGCCGAAATCTTGTACGAGCAGTACGTCGACAGCGTCGCCCCGCTCGCGGAACTGGCGGTGCTGCGCCACCTCGACAGCAAGCCCGACGTGCTGGCGATGCTGGCGAATCCGCGGATCTCGAAGATGATCGCCTGGCAGGGCGGCGAGCCGGTCGGCCTGGCGCTGCTCACCAACAGCCTCGAGGACGTCACCGAGCTCTCGCCGCAGTTCCTGCGGGCGCGCTTCCCCGAGCACGCCGCCCGTGACGCGATCTACGTCGCCATGCTCGTCATCGTCAGCAAGCACCTGCGCGGGCTCACGGTGTTCAGCCGGCTCTACACCGAGATGTGGCAGGTTCCCGCACGCGCCAACGGGGTGCTCGTGTTCGACGTGTGCGAGTTCAACCGCACGACGTTCGACGCCGACAACTCCGGGCGGCGGGTCGCCGAGATGTTCCCGCGCTCCACGTTCCAGGTGCTCGACCGCCAGACGTGGTACGTCGCCGAACTCCCCGAGCCGCTACCCGGCCCGCAGCGCTGAACCCACCGGGTCAGCTGCGCGCTGTCGTGCAGCGGCGGTTCGGCCGCAGCGGCTGTGTGCCGGTGGCGCCGAGCGTGCGCACCAGCGCCGGAACCTCGCCGGCGGGGACGGCCTTACCGAACAGATAGCCCTGGGCCTGGCGGCAGCCGAGGTCGAACAGCCGCGCCGCCTGGTCGGCGGTCTCGACCCCCTCGGCGACCGGTTCGAGGTCGAGCGCTTGGCCCATGGCGATGATCGCCGCGACCAACGACGAGTCGGACTCGTGGCGACCCAGCCCGGCGACGAACGACTGGTCGATCTTGACGGCCGACACCGGGAAACGCTTGAGGTACGACAGCGACGAGAACCCGGTACCGAAGTCGTCGACGGCGAGGCGCACACCGAGCGACCGGAACCCGCTCATCACCGCCGCCGTGGCGACGGAGTCCTCCATCATCACCGACTCGGTGATCTCCAGCGACAAGGCGTCACCCGGCAACCGGTAGCGCGCCAGCGTCTCGGCGACGCTGTCGACGATGTCGGCCTCGCGCATCTGCCGGCCGGACAGGTTGACCGACACGTACAGCCGCTCACCGCCGGGCAGCGTGCGCCGCCACACGGCCACCTGACGGCAGGCCGCATCGAGCATGTACGCACCGAGCTGCACGATCAGGCCCGACTCCTCGGCGACGGGGATGAACTCGGCGGGTGACATCATCTGCCCGTCGCGCGACCAGCGGGCAAGCGCCTCGAAACCGACGACGCGCCCCGACGGCAGCCGAACCACCGGCTGATAGTGGGCTTCGAGGTGGCCCTCGGCAAGCGCGTGCCGGAGCGCGCGTTCCAGGTCGACTCGGCGGGCGACCCGTTCGCGCATCGACGCGTCGAACAGCGTGACCCGATCACGGCCGGCCTCCTTCGACCGGTACATCGCCGTGTCGGCCTCCTGGATCAGCGTCGCTGCGGCGACCTCGTCGCCGGGCTGGCCGAGCGTGATACCGATCGACACGGAGACGAACACCTCGCCGGCGTCGAGGTCGAAGCCGTCGGCCAGCACGCGCCGGATCCGTTCGCCCAGGATGAAGCCTTCGGGTTGGCCGTGTCGGCCGACGACGATGAACTCGTCGCCCGAGATCCGCCCGACGAGGTCGTCGGGCCCGATGCAGGCGACGATCCGCTGGGCCGCTGCCGACAGCAGCTGATCGCCCATCGGGTGGCCCATCGAGTCGTTGACGAGTTTGAACTGGTCGAGGTCGATGAACATCACGACGAGCGTCTCGCCGGTTTCGCCGATGCTCGCCAGTTGGTCCTCGATGTGCTCGACGATCAGGGCCCGCCCGGGCAGCCCGGTCAGCTCGTCGTGCGTCGCCTGGTGGCTGAGGCGCGCCTCGAAGGCGGCCTGCTCGCGCATCGCCGTGGCAAGCCGGGCGACGGCTGCGATCGCGAGCACGAGACACAGCGCGGTGGGGATCGCCGTCGTCCGCAACGGCCCGCTCGTGGCGATCACGAGGATCGGAGCCAACAGCGCGCCGGCCACACTGAACAGGCGCGCCCGTCCGAGCGACGCCGAGCGGCGGCTGGTGGAACGGCTGATCCGGCGCACGTCAGGGTGCAGCACGGCGACGCCGAGACAGGCCGGCACGACGAGGTACGGCACTTCGAGGACGACCTGCGGAATGCCGCCGTACAACTCACCGAGCGCGAACACGACGTCGCCGAACAGCAAGGCCAGCGTGCCCGCCATCACCAACCGGAACGACGGCGAGTGCTCGCCGGGCGCGAACGCCAAGCGGGCGGCGAGGACGAGTAGGCACATCGAGATCGCCGGATAGAGCGATACGACGATCTGGGCCATCAGCCACGAGTCGGCGAGATCCATCGCCGGGGCGATGATCGCTTGGTTGACGAGCAGCAGGGCGCCGGCGCCGAGCATCACACCGTCGAGCAGGGCTCCCCGTTCGCGCTGGGCGCGCCGGGAGTGGAGCAGCCCGTACAGCGCGACTCCGAACAGGCAGTAGCCCGGCAGCGAGAACATGTCGGGCAGGAGCGAACGGTTCGACGTCAGGTCGCCGGTCGACCCGGAGACGTCGGTGATGACGCTGCCGATCCCCCACAGCACACCGGTGACGACGAGCGTCACCCATGGCCAGCGCACGGGCGGTCGGTTGCGCACCAGGCCGACGACGGCGGAGATCACGCCACCGAGGACCACCAGCGGGTAGGCGTACCAGCCGATCACGCCCGTGGCGTGGACGGTGATCAGGGCGAACTGGACGCCGAGGCTGGCCCATGCCACACGGGCGGGGAGGGGCCGCCCCGGCGGACGTTCAGGGTGCCCGAACGACGGCGTGCGCCCGTCCACCGCCAGCCGGCGGCCGGCCGCGCCGGCCCGGACCGGGGTCGGCTGGGCTCGCTGCCGCACAATCCACACGTGGGCCAATCGGCAGCGGTTGACACAAGCTTGAAGAGATTTTCACTCACCCGAGGGTGAATCGGGCGCCGGTCCGGCGGCCACGTTGGCGCCGAGCTCGCCGAGCGCCGTGCCGAGCTCGGCGCGCCACCAACGGAAGAACCCTTCCTGGTCCGGGCCGACCTGGTGGATGTGCACGTTGGTGACGCCCGCGTCGGCGTACGTGCGGGCGGCCTCGACGACGGCATCGACGTCGGCACCGCACACGATCTTGTCGGCCACCAGCTCGGGCGTCACGAGCTCGCACGCCTGCTCGAAGTGGGTCCACGTCGGGAGGTCCTGCATCAGCTGCCCGGGAACAGCCGACACGGGCCAGTAGCGGTGCGCGGTCTCGACCGCGCGCTCGCGATCGGCGTCGTAACAGATCGCGAGTTGGCCGAGTACGTCGCCCTCGCCACCGGCGCCGCGGTAGGTGGAGATCACCTCGGCGTCGGGTGACGTCACCCACAGGCCATCGCCGATCCGAGCTGCCAACTCGGCTGCCCGGGGCCCGGCCGCGGCGCAGATCACCTCGGGCACGTTCGCCGGCGGGTCGAAGATCCGGGCGTTGTCGGCCTGGTAGTAGGCGCCGACGAAATCGACCGTGTCGCCCGTCCACAATTGACGGATCAGGTCGACCGCTTCGGTGAGCATCTCGTGGCGGATCTCGACCGGCGGCCAGTACTCGCCGGTGACGTGCTCGTTGAGCGCCTCTCCGGCACCGACGCCGAGGAAGAAGCGGCCGGCGCTCAACTCCGCCGACGTTGCCGAGGCGTGAGCGATCACGATCGGGTGCGTGCGGATCAGCGGGCAGGTGACGCCGGTGCCCACCCGCACCCGCGACGTCCAGGTGGCGATCGACGCGATCGTCGACCAGGCGAACGGGCTGTGGCCTTGCTCCTGGATCCACGGATGGATGTGGTCGCTCACGGTGACGAACTCGAAGCCGGCGTCCTCGGCCATCGAGGCGTACCGGACGAGATCGCGGACGCCGTGTTCTTCGCTCGAGCAGGTGTATCCCCATTGCATGAAGCAGGCGATACCCGAAGGTCCGCCAGCTCACACGACGTGCACCCCGCGTTACAGCACGTGGCGTTCGGGGGCGCGCCCCTCGTCGTCGCCGTTCTCGGTGCGGCCACGGACGAACGACATCCGCCCGTCGCACTCGAGCACCGCGAAGGCGATCTCGCGCAAGTCGGCCACCCCGGCGAGCCGCGCCTCGTCGAGCAACTCGTCGTACGTCATGCGCTGGACCGACAGGGCACGCTGGTCGACGATGCCGTCGCGCACGAGCACGGTCGCTTGCGACTCGAGCCCGTGCCGGAGCCGTCGCGACTTGAACGCGGCGTAGGAGAACAGCACCGCCCACAGCATCATCGTGGCCACCGCCAAGGCGGCACCGACGGCGGATTGGTCTTCGCCGTTGACGCCCTGCTGGATCAGATCGCCCGACACCATCAGCAGGATCAGCTCGAACGGGGTCATCTCCGCCAGCTCGCGCTTGCCGGTGGCGCGCAGCAAGAACCAGAGCACCCAGAAGATCACGGTCGCGCGGATCACGACGTCCACGGCGGGCCCCCTTGCACGTCGCTGCGGCGGATCGCCGTCACGGCACGATCCAGGTCGAGTAGCGCAACTCCACGACGTCGCCCGTGCCGATCCGCACCGTCGTCACGGCGGTGTGCTTCCACTGCCGTCCGGGCTGCGTGCGGATGTCGAGCCGGACCACGAACGTGGTCTCGTCGGGTGGCGCGTACTCCCACGTCGTCAGCTCGGCGGTTTGGGCGGTGCCGTCGGGCTCCGGGAACTGGGCGTTCTGGTCGAAGTTGGCGAGGTAGCCGGCGCTCGTCTCGATCGTGACCGGCTGGTCGATCGGCCGACCGTCACGGCGAGTGATCTGCAGTTGCCAGTTGGCGGCGAGGCCGCCGCGCGTGACCCTCGGGTGGGTGAGGCGGACGTCGTAGTCACCGTGCGCGGCAGCCGACGTTCCGGAGCGGTAGCCGAACACCCCCAGCAGCCCGCACGCCACGAAGATCACGACGAGCGTGAGCGCACCCCGGCGGATCCACAGCCCGGCGACCTGGCGCCGAAGTTGGCCGTCGGGGTCGTCGGCGAGCTCAGCCGTCGTCGATGTCGACGGCGCGCTACTGGTCTCGGGCGCCTCCCCCGAACCGTTCACGGCGTGTCGGCGTCGGTGGGCTCAGCGGCGTCACCGACCGCATGCTCCGCGTCTCCATCCTGGTCCGCGTCTCCATCCTGGAGGGCATCGGGTTCGCCGTTGGCGCGGTCGGCCTCGCGCATCGCGGCGTCGGGCTCGACGTCGTCGCCGCGGGCCGGGCGACCGGAGCCGGGATCGGTCATGCCGTCGCGCTACCCGGAGTGTGGCGCCCGCAAACCCTTTGCCAGCCACGCCTGCCGGGCGTTTCGGACGACGGCCGCCGGGGGACAGTCGGTGCATGGAAATTCTCGACAGGACCATCCCCACCGACTGGGCTCACGATGCTGTCGCCCGCGCCACGCAGGCGCTCGAACCGCTCGCGGACCCGATCAAGAACAGCAGCCTGTTGCAGAACAGCCTGCTCGGCCACAAGCCGTCGACCGTCGGCCGAATCCGCGGCGTCGTGGCTGCCCACCCGTACGCGGTCGGCATGACCGTCGTCGCCCTCGGCGCGCTGGCCTTCATGGCGATGCGCGGCGGTGCGAACGAGACCACCGACCACGCCGCTTCCGGTCCGCAGCGTGTCAGGAGCGCGGCATGATCACGCGCCTGTCACGGAGACTGATCGGGTTCGCGCTGTGGCCTCCGAGCCGGGCCGTCGCCGCCGTGCTGGCCTGGTCGCACCGCCAGACCGTGGCGATGTGGGCGCGCTCGCTGGCTGCTGAGGTGCAGCGCAAGCCGTTCGACCCGAAGCGTCTCGTCGCCCTCGTGAAGGTGCTCTGGAAGGCGACCACCGATCCGCGACTCCGGGCGGGCGGCATCCGCTCGTTGTCGGTCGACACCGACGTGCTCGGCGAGCACGACCAGGCCTACCGCTCGACCGTGGTCAAGGCCGCCCTGCTCGACGTGCCGGGCGTGGTCACCGTCGACGTCGGCGATGCGCCGGAACCGTTCGCGCCGACCGC